>CAMEUD010000029.1 GCA_945937975.1 uncultured Clostridia bacterium | reverse complement strand
ACCAGGTCTGTTATAATATTGAGTTTTTGTTTCGCTTGCAGTTGAACCACTTGTTGCACCATTACCATTATATGATACTGCTACATTTCTTGAATATAATGAGTATACATTTATAATTGCATTATTTGTTGCAGATAGGTTGCTTACTGCTGTGTTATATTTATATGCACCATCTGGTGAAAGATTTGTTGCACTATTTACCCAACCAACGAATGTGAAATTATCCAATGAGCCGTTTGGGAATTTTAGTATATTATTATCATATGTATATTCTACTTCAGTGTAAGTAGTAGTATTAGCATATGTATCATAATATCTTACTTTATATTTATTAGCAGTCCATTTTGCATACAAGGTTATTGTTGCACCATTTTCTGCTGTTAAACTTGTTACAGATTGTTTATCTTGATATACAACTGCACCATTTGCAGATGTTGCCCAACCAGCAAATGTGTAACCAGTTTTTGTGTAGCCATTTGCAGTTAAGGCTTTTGCAACACCATATGTGTGTGTTGAGTTTGCAGTTGAACCACCTGTTGAACCATTGCCATTATATTTAATAGTATATGTATGTGAACTCCAAGTTGGAGTAAGAGATATATTACCATAAGCATTTGCTGGTATTGACATACTTGATGTTGTTGCTGTTGGGAGTGTTGTACTGTGAGTTGTGTCTGCCCAAGCAACTGTATAACCAGTTAATGTTGAACCAGTTTTTGTGTTTGAACCAATTGCAACTGATTGTTCTGACATTGATGGATAATATGTTTTGATATTACCCTTCAAACTTCCACCATTATCTACAACTGTTGTTGTGAAGCCTCTTGTTTTTAAGTACTTTCCACTTGCTGATATAATTTGAGAATCAAATATGCTTGCATTTGCGTTTTTACTACCTGTGTATTTTGCAATATAGTTGCAACTTCCGTTAAGTGGGAATTCTATTTTTGCTTTTGTTGTTGGAGCATATGAATCTTCTATGAAAATCATTGCAGAATCTTCTGTTGTTCCCAATTTTGTTGAAATAATTTTTTCTATTAAAGGTGAACCTTTCAATGTCAATTTTGATGAATTATTCAAGTTAACAGAACCAACTATACTACCAGTATTTATTGCTATATTTGAGTATTCACCATCAATTGCAGCATTATTAGGTCCTGCAATAAATTTCCCACCTGTGATATTCACACCTAATGCATTAACTACTATCCCTTTGTTAAAAGTTCCACCTGATATAGTATTTGGTGTTGTTGCTGGGACATTCGAACTAATTACCGACAACCCAACTGGGGCATTAAAAGTTCCACCAGATATATTGAAGCTCTCCGTTGTTGATTGCCCCGAGAACACTTCATATACTGAAAAAACATTTATATTTGGATTAGAATCTAACTTTTCTGCATTAAATGTTCCACCTGATATATTTAGGGTCATACTTGTACTTGTTGAACTATCTACCATTACTGCAGCAACCATACCAAAAACCATATTATCTTTAGAACCTGAAGCTGAAATTTTAGGAGATCCTTTTATTTCAAGTTTGCCCTCACTATTACTTACACAAATTCCACATCCTGAATTAGAATTAATTACCGGATTTCCGGAAATTACCATATCAACTTTAGGCGTAACATTTTCAGATTCAGAAGTAGAAAATATGCCATACATACTCCCTTCTATCGTTCCACCCGAAATGTTAAGTTTTTGAGTTGAACCAATCATATCAATAGCAGCTAATCCAGTAATATTGGTTGATGAGTTTGATATATTAACTCCCAAATTACCTATATCTAAAATTGCATAGCCATGTACCGTGTTAATAATTGAACCACTTACGGACAAAGAACCCGAGTTATATATACCAATAGCACAATTTTCATCTGGCTCATTTGTTTGGTTGTTTTCAATTTTTGATTTTAAATTCAAATTAAGAGTTCCGTTATTTACAATAACACCACTATCTGCCGAATATTTTGAACCTACTACAGTTAAGATTTTATCTCCACCACCAAGGTTAAGGGTTTTCCCTTGGTTTACTATGATAGAGTTTGCACCCATATTGATGTTTGAATCTTGATAAACACCTTGAATTGTTACATTTTTTGTGATTGTTATATCTGCTGACATTGACACTGTTTTAAAAACACAAATAGTACCACCATCTGTGACACTTGCCAATGCGCTATTTAGTGATGGATAGTAAACATTGTCGCTATCTGTTTCACCTTTTATGTAACATACCTTATCGGTATAGTTGAGTATACCGTTTGTTGTTGCGTTAAAGTTTAGTGCTGCATAAACACCAAAACTAAATAGACCAGCAACAACAAGTAGTGTTCCGACTATCATTGAATATAATGAAATTAATTTCTTTTTATTCTTCATAATAAAACCCTTTTAAATTTGTAAGTAAGTTCAATATCAAAAATCTTTATCTTTATGTTATGCGATTGTTGTGATTTGGAATACGAATAATTCTGGACTGCTTGTTGTTGATAAATTTTTAATTACATCAACAGATGACGCAGACAATTTTACATAAACCGTTTTCTTTGCTTTTGGATTTGCTACCAAAGTTAGCTCATCTGTATATGTAGAATTATTTTCGCTATATTTACAAGTGATATTTTTGTAAACACCACTTGAACCAAATGCTGAACCTTTTGTTGCAACAATACTGAGTGAGAATGGTACAGTAAAGTTGTCAATCGTAAATTTTAAGGTAATGTCAAACACCGTTGTTGGTGAACTGTTTATGAAATATAAAGTTGGGAGAGTTGTTGTTGATGATGAGTTTGAAACTGTTGTTTCTTTAATCAAAGTTTCATTTGATGCATATAATGAATTTTCAGTTTTTCCTGCACCAGTTACATGGTTGCAAGTGAGTTTTACAGTGCAATCAGGAACATCATACGAAATATTGCCAGATATACCATATCTAACTTCAGCAGATGCATAAACACCCATAACTATAACACCGAACATTAAGCAAAGTGCTGATATAAAGAAAAACATTCTTATTTTCTTTTTCATTTAACCCTCCAAATCTTGTCTATTCTTTAAGGCAATTTGTGGCACTAACCACAAAAAAGCCCAATTACTGCTTTTTAATTTATTTTTATTATATATAATAGCACCCAAGTTGTCAAATATTTATTTTGCATTTTCAACATTTTTAGTGTTAGTAAACAAAAAAAGATTATTCTACTTTTTTATGCGTCAAATTTTTACAAAATATATTCAAAATAATGAAAATATTTCAATAAATAATTTTATAAAAATTAAAAACACCATACAAAATATGGTGAAAAATAAATGAATGACTTATAAAGTTTAATTTGGATAATAGTCAAACACAAAAGAAATATTGTAACTATAATTATTATTTCCAGCATTAATTCCAGCCAAAGTGTATACAATTTGACCAAACTCATTTTGACCAGTTTGAACTAGGTCTGCATTGGTTTGATTTTCTGTTACATTGATGACAGATTTCTTTGCTTCTGTATAGACTTGTTCACTTGATGCGAAAGAATAGCAAGCATCAACACTAAACAATATTTTAAACTTTGTTCCTGTATTTACGGACAAATCTTTATTAAAATCAATTTCGTTATTTTTGTATTTAACTGCATACACACAAGAATTTAGTGCAGTTAGTTCATTATCATTGATTGACACATTGATTTGATTAATTTTTAAACAAGATTCACCACTTGAATTTTTAAACAAATAATTTTCTTGAATACTTGCAATACTAATTGGTGTTATATTTATTTTTGAAAGACTTAATGTTCCATTGAGATTTTCTATTTTTGTTGCTTCAAAAATAATTCCACTTTGAGATTTTGATAGAGTTATACTTTTTGGTGAAAAAATATATCCACTTTTTTCAGCAAAGATTGTAATTGAATTTGAGCTTTCTTCAAAAATAAAATTACCGTCATTTTCTGTTGTGCAAAAGTTTTTTGTATTTGAACGAATAGAAACCCCATCAAGTGGAGCATTATTAAAATATACAGTTCCCGAAATTTCAATTTTTGTTTGTTTTGGATTATAATCGCACGCAAATAATACAAAAACGGAAACAAACATTAAAACATAACTTATAATTTTTTTGATTTTCATCTTTAGTAGTTTATACTTTTTAAAAAAAATAATCAAACAATTTTAAAATGAACAACATTAATTTTTTGTAAAAGATTTTTTAGGTCATAAAATTTAACTTTCAAGAAAACCATTTTTAATTTTTACTTATCTATCAAAAAATATAAATTACAATAATATCAAGGTTGAATATTTATTCAACTAATAACAGGATAGCCCATACCCTCCTGATTATAATTATGAACAATACCTTTGCAACATTTAAGTAACATTTGCTTAACTTGGTCAGGTTTTAGTTTTGGATATTTTTCTACAATGAGTGTACATATTCCTGCAATCATTGGAGTTGCAACACTTGTTCCAGAAAGCGTTGTGTATGAATTGTCAAGTGAACAGCTTACAATATCCACACTAGGAGCAACTAAATCTGGTTTTATTTTATTAAAAGCAGGACCACGAGATGAAAAATCTGCAATTTCAAAAAAGTTTTCATAAAATGTTTCACCAATTCTATTGTCATTAAATCCACCAACGGTTATAATTTTTGGACTTATTCCCGGACTTTTTATTGTTTCATATCTTGGCCCACTATTTCCAGCGGCAGCAACAACGACTATTCCACTTTTCCAAAGTTTTTCTGCACCACGCATAATCGGGTCATTTATTCCAATTGGTTCGCTACCAAAACTCATACACACAACTTTTATGTTAAAATTTTTTGCATTATTATAAACCCATTCCATTGCATCTAAAATTGTTAAAGCATTTGCCTCTCCATTGTCGTCAAGCGCTTTTAATGAAATAATATTGCAATTTGGCGCAAATCCACGATATTTTTTGTGAGAAATTAGCCCATTACCCGCAAGCACACCACTAACAAATGTTCCATGACCATTATCATCATAATTCTTTTTCTTACCATTTACAAAGTCAACAAATTTTATTATTCTATTTTTCCCTAGAACGAAATCAAAATGCGAACAAATGCCTGTATCAATTATTGCAACATTAACATTGTTACCATAATATTTTACATTTTCGGTCCCCAAAATTTTTTTTGAAACATTTGTAAGTGCCACTACCTTGACATCACCATAAATTTATTTTACAAATGGTAATTTTTCGATATTAAAAATTTCATTTTTTTTTGCCTTTAATGCCAAAATATTTAAAAAATGATACTTTTTTTCAATTTTTAAGCCATTTTTTTGCAAAAATGAACTAGCAAATGATAAATTATTAACTTCGACCAAACAATCAAATAATTTATTTTCACTTGATAATATTGCTACATTTTTAAATTTTTCATCTATTTTTTTCATATATCATTTTATTTAATTTTTTCCAAAATTGACAATAAATTTTTTTGTTGCTCTGCATTTAGATAAGGCATTATTTGAGTTATAGTATTTTTTATTTTTTCATAGTCAAATGTTCCATCTTTCTTTTGCTTGGCGATATTATTAAATAATTCATTAGTTAAGTCGTTTTGATTAAAATTTTTATATTTTTCATACATATCTTCAATTTTTTCTTCATTTTTTTGTTTTTTTTCTTGTTTTATATTTTCTTCACATTTATATTCACTTAACCTCATAAAATCTCCTATCACATTTATACATATGCAAACATATAATAAATAGTGCTGGAGAATATATGGAAAATGACTTTTTTCAAAATCCGTACCCAAGTAGTTATGAACCACCAAACAATATAAACAATACTCAAAACCAAAATCAAAATAGTTTGATATACAAAATTTTGCCATTATTAATTTCTGGCAAAGGTATCAATGAAATTTTGCCGAGTATTATGGGGAATAATCCATTAGTCAGTTCTATTATGAGTAGTTTAGATAAAAGCAAAGATTCTAAACCCCAAAAAGAGAAATGCTTAACTAAAAAAATCAATATGGCTGGGTATGTTAAAATTGATTAACTTTAACAATTTAATCTACATAAAATGGTATGGAGATTATTATGAAAGATTTTCAAAACTATACAGAATCACCTTATATTGATATGAGAAATCCATTTGGTTTTGATGGAAACTTTGGCTGTGCTTGTAACCCTTGTCATAGACCACCAATTCCAAATTGCAATAGACCAATAAGACCACCTATGCGACCACCAGAAAATTGTTTTCCACCACAACAATGTTGCGACAACATCAATGATTGTGATGAACTTTTGTACCTTTTAACAGGCATTTTGATTGGTAGAAAATTAAAATAATTTATTTGGTTGAATATTTGTTCAACTAAATTTGAAGTAATTTTTATAATTTTTACAAAAAAAATATCACAAAATATGTGATATTTTTTTATAAATTTTAGATAAGTTTTTCAAATTCATTTAATAGATTTTTCATACTGTCAAAAACGAAATCAAATGTTTCTTGTTTCTCAAGATTTACACCTGCAACTTTTAACAACTCTACCGGTGGCATCGTACAACCAAGTGTTAAAAATTTTCTATAACCTTTCAATGTTTCTTTATCACCAGAAAAGATTTTATTTGCAATATAAAATGCAGAGATCAGTCCTGTTGCATATTTATATACATAGAATGATGAATAGAAATGTGGTATTCTTGACCATTCGTATTGAATTTCAGGGACAAGTTCAACATTTTCTCCAAAATAATGTTTGTTAAGATTATAGTAATATGAATTTAATGCTTCTGGAGTTGTATCTTCTCCATTTTGATAAGCAAAATGTGTATGTTCTTCAAATTCAGCAAACAATGTCTGACGGAAAATTGTTGAATAAAACATTTTAAACAAATAATCAAAATAATAGATTTTTTCTTCTTTCGTTTGGGCTTTATTCAATAAATAGTTAAGCAATAACATTTCGTTTACAGTTGATGCAACTTCAGCAACAAAGATTTCATATCCTGCTTTTGTGCTTGGTTGATTAAGATTTGAATAATAAGTGTGCATGCTATGTCCCATTTCATGTGCGATTGTAAACACATCAGTTAATGTACTTTCATAGTTTAACAAAACAACTGGATGTTTTCCATAATATCCCCATGAAAATGCACCTGTATCTTTGCCTTCATTTGCATAAACATCAAGCCATCTTTCTTGCTTTGCCTTTTTCATTATTTCATTATAATCTTCACCCAACACTTTTGTTGCATCTAAAACAATATTATAAGCTTCATCATATGAATATTCTTTTTCTAATTTGCTTGTGCCAACTCGCATATCATAAACAGCAATAGATTTTTGACCAAGAACTTTCTTTTTTAAATCAAAAAACTTGTGAAACACAGGTAAATTTGCATTTACACTTTTAATTAATGTGTCATAAACAGATTTATTAACGTCTTCTGCATACAAACTTGCATCAAGAGATGAATCAAAATGTCTTACTTTACTATAAAAATGGTCAGATTTAACATTTCCCATATATATTGCCGTTATAGTATTATTTAGTTTACCATATGCCCCATTCATATTTTGATAAGCACTTTTTCTTAATGCTCTATCTTGAGATATTGAATATTTTGCGTAATTTGAGTTGTTAAGTTCATATTTATTTCCATTACTATCAACAACATCATCAAATTTTATATCAGCAGTATCAATCTTATCAAAAATATCAGAGAAATCACCAGCAAACTCACTTGTAGCTGATAATAATTTTTCTTCCGCTTTTGACAACATATGTTTACGATTTTTGATTATATCTTTAAACATTAAATCATAATCTTTAAATTTTGGGTCAGCGATAATTGAATTTATAAAGTCATCATCTAACAAATTAAGTTCACTTGATATAAATGAACAATCTTCAGAAATTTCTGTTGAAAGTTTTTCTACCTTGTTTAATAAATTTAAGTATTTACTATCTTTTGAATTTTCTTTTACTTTTAAACTGCTATAAACAGCAAGTAAACCAAGTTTTTCTCCCAAAATTTTGTCTTCTTGCAAGCAATTATAGATATTTTCTTTAGTTTTTAGATTATTTTCATATTTTAGAATTGATTTATAATTATCCTTAACATAATTATATACATTTTCCCATTCGTTTAAATCTTTAATATAATCTGTTAAATCCCATTTATATTTTTCCTCAATTTCTTCTCTTTTTTTCATAATATCTCCCAATATTTATTGTTTATTTCAATTTATTTATTGAATTTTTAAATAAATTCCAAGGTTTTTGTTGCGGTGGGCAAACAGTAAAGTGCATTGCTTGTTTTGTTACTGGATGAACAAAATCAAGTTTATAAGCCCATAATGCAAGATTTGATTTTTCACCAACATACCCATATTTAGTATCACCAAAAAGTGGAGTTTTTATATTAGACATTTGAACTCGAATTTGATGACTTCTTCCTGTTTTTAATAAAACTTCAACCAAAGAGTATTTATTTTCATAAATATCAACAATATTATAATCAAGTTCTGCTTTCTTGGCACCAACTTCTGTTTGTGGCACAATTTTTACAATATTTGTTTTTTCATCTTTTTTAAGATAATCAATTAGTGTTGAATTTTTTAATTTTGGTGAACCACATACAACACACAAGTATTTCTTTTGAAAATCTTTTGTTTTTATTTGTTCACAAAGTCTTTTTGCCGATTTTGATGTTTTTGCAAAAACCATAATTCCGCCTGTTGGTCTGTCTAATCTATGAACAAGTCCAACATATGCGTTTCCTGGTTTATTATATTTTTCCTTTATATATTGTTTTATCATTGTAAGCATATCCAAATCACCACTTTCATCACTTTGACTTGGAATGTTTTGTGGTTTTATTACAACAATAATATGATTATCTTCATACAAAACATCTACCATTTTTTAACTCCACTTGCACCACAAGGCAAAATAAGGTTATCTTTGCATTTTATTCCCACTTCATATGCTTCAATGTTTCCTTCACCAAAACACAATTGCAAAATATTGCGAAGTACTAATGGTTGAAGTCCTGTTGTATATGAGTTAATAAGTACAAACAAAGGATTATCAGATAAAACTTGTTTTGTTAATTTTACAAAATCAAATAAATTTTCTTCTATTTTCCACATTTCGCCACTTGGACCTCTGCCATAACTTGGTGGGTCCATAATAATGCCATCGTATTTATTCCCACGTCTAATTTCTCTTTCAACAAACTTTTTGCAATCATCAACAATATAGCGAACTGGTTTGCCTTCTAACCCACTTAATTTTAGGTTTTGTTTACACCTATCAACCATATTTTTACTTGCATCAACATGAGTCACAACAGCACCTGCCGATGTGCAAGCAACAGTTGCCCCACCTGTGTATGCGAAAAGATTTAGCACTTTTATTGGTCTGTTGGCATTTTTTATTAAATCTATCATCATTGCCCAATTTGTTGCTTGCTCTGGAAAAAGACCTGTGTGTTTAAATCCCATAGGTTTTATTAAAAAGGTTAAATTCCGCCAAGAAACAGTCCATTCATTTGACATTTTGCGTAAATATTCCCATTCTCCACCACCAGTTGATGACCTGTGATAATGTGCATGAAGTTCTTTTATTCTCAAATCTTTACCAGTATTCCAAATCACCTGAGGATCTGGGCGAAGAAGATAGTAATCTTTCCACCTTTCCAATTTTTCACCATTTGAAGTTGCCAAAACTTCATAATCTTTCCATTCTTCGTTTAATTTCATTAAAATTTCCTTTCAAAATAAAAGATTTTATCATCTTCTTTTATCTTTTTAAAATTATTTTTTTCTAATACTCTTCGTGATGCGATATTGCTTCTATAACAATTTGCCTTTACACATTTTATGCCATTATCTTTTGCATATTTGCAGATAAGTTCAACTGCACTTGTTGCATAGCCACGATTTTGGTATCTTTTGCCTATTCCATAGCCTATTTCAACTTCGCCATTTTCATTTGGACAACCTTTAAAATCTATTGTGCCTATAATATTTTTATTGAGCAAAGAAACTATAAGCCAACTTGTGTTGTATATCCAATTTTGTGGTTCTTTTTTTTGCATTTTTAGTTGAAAATCAAGCATAGTTTCTAGGTCTTTAATATCTTCGCCATCATATTCAAGATTTATATACTTTTCAAACCCAGATATATCTTCTTTAAAAAATTTAAGTTCTTCGGTGGTTAATGGAAAAATTAGAACTTCACTTCCGTCAAATTCACTAATTTCTCCATCATTTTTCATATATAACATATTATGCCTTTACCTTAACAGTAACAGTTTCTCCACCAACTGTAATTTCATTTGTAAAGTCAGGATTTTCTACTTTACCAAATTCTTTTACAAGTGCTTCACTTACTATTTTATCTTTGTATTTATTTAATACTTTGTTTATTGTTTCATCGTTTGAGTCAATTTCAAGACAAATTCTTTGTTCAATTAGGTATCCACTTTGTTTTCTTATAACTTGAATTGCCCTTATAAGTTCTCTTGATAAACCTTCTAGCATTAAGTTTTCATCAAGTGTAATATCGAGAACGACAGTTATATTATTTTCGGTTGATATTACATAGTCTTTTTTAGCTTTATAGCAAAGTACAAATAAATCTTTTGATAAATTATCATAACCACAAATGCTAACTGCACCTTGATTATACATATCAACAAGTTTTTTCATTTCATCTTCGCTTAATTCAAGCAAAGTATTTCTTACTTTTTGGACATCACCTTTAAGGACTTTCCCCGCTTCTTTAAAGTTTACTTGAAGATAAGCATCATTAAATCTTGAATTATCATGTTCAAAGATAATTTCTTTTATATTCAATTCATCTTTGATTACTGATTGATAGTCAAACACTGCTTGTTTTGTTCTTTCATCAACATTTAGATACATTGTTTTTAATGGTTGTTTTATCTTTAATTGATTTTCATTTCTTAATTTTTGACCAACTGCAATAATTTCTCTTGCTACATTTGTTTTAAAGATAAGGTCGTTATCTTCAATAACACATGCTGTTCCATCTGGGAATCCACCCATCATTATTGAAAGTTCTGCATTTGGCTCAATTTCTCTTACCATATGTTGCCAAATATATTCACACATAAATGGTGTTATTGGTGCCATAATTTGAGTTACAGTTTTTAACGCATAGTAAAGTGAATAGTACGCATTAAGTTTATCTTCTGCTTCTTCACTTTTCCAGAATCTTCTTCTATTTGTTCTTATATACCAATTTGTTAAGTCATCAATATAACTTTCAAAATCTTTTATTATCATAAAATATTGGTTATTTTCATAATTATCTTTTGCTCTTTTTGCAAATTCATTTGTCGATAATATTAACCATTTATCTGTTATATCCAAATTTTTTGGTGTGTAACCTGCAATTTTTGGATTATCAAGACAAGCATAAGTATTAAAGAATACATAAGCGTTCCATAAGCCTAAGAATTTTCTTCTTACTTCATCACAAATTCCATATCCAAAACGAGTGTCATTTTGCATATTATTCGCTGCAAAAATATATCTTAATACATCTGCACCATATTTTTCAACAACAACATTAAAATCAATATTGTTTGGACCACTCTTACTAAATTTTGAGCCATCTTCTGCAACAAGCATAGCAAAACCAATTACTTTTTTGTATGGGGCTTTATTTTCTAGTGCAACACTCATAAATAGTAATGAATAGAACCAAAGTCTTATTTGTTCTTTCATTTCAATTACACAATCAACTGGGAAATTCTTTTTCCAATATTCTTTATCTGTAAAGTATTTTTTTGTTGAAAATGGTGTTATACCTGCATCAAGCCAGCAATCACCAACTTCTGGTACTCTTTTTACCTTGTGTCCACAATGTGGGCAAGTGATTTCAATTTTATCAATATATGGTCTATGAAGATGTGGAAGTGAATCTACTTCTTCTTCACTTGATAATTTTTTAAATTCATCAAGAGAACCAACCACTGTAAGTTCATGACAATGCTCACAACGATAGAAAGGTAATGGTAAACCATAAAAACGCTTTCTTGAAATATTCCAATCTCCCATATTATTGAGCCAATCAAGCATACGCTTTTTGATAAACTCTGGTTGCCATTTTACTGTTTCAACTGCTTCAATAAGTCTTGGACGAATTTCATCAGCCTTTAAGTACCATTCTTTTGACAAACGGAAAATTAAAGGATTTTTACATCTCCAACAAATTGGATATCTATGTTTATGTTTATGAACATAATAGAGTTTATCTCTCTTTTTTAATTCTTCAAAAACTTCATCAGCGACTTCTGTTGTGTTTGTGCCAGCGAAAAATCCGCAATCTTGATAGAAAA
>CAMEUD010000028.1 GCA_945937975.1 uncultured Clostridia bacterium | reverse complement strand
AAAATGTATAAAAATAAGATGAATATGCAGTTGATTATGATTAAAAGGAAAACATTATGTTTATTATATTGGGAGGAATGATTGTATTTTGGCTTATTTATGCACTTCTTGCATGCATTTTTAAGCACAATATATCATTTATTATTACGACAATATTAAGACTTATTGCAGGTATTTGCTCTGCAATTATACTAGGTAACTATTTTACTATAATAGCGACAATAGTGGCGAGTATATTTATATATTTGTGTGTTCCATTACAAATTAAGAGCAAAAAAAATGAAGATTTGAAATTATCATTTCAAATCTAATCAAAAGGAATATGTTTTTTCTAGTGGCTGGGGTAGTAGGATTCGAACCTACGGATGTTGGAGTCAGAGTCCAATGCCTTACCGCTTGGCGATACCCCATTACACTATGTGAAATAGTTACTTTGTTATTCTAATATTTTTTTACTCGCAAGTAAAGTAAAAATTGTAATTTATTATACTTACAGTATAAATTGAATTTTATAAAGATAATCTTATAATTAATCAAATAAGTCAAACACTGGAGTAATGTTGAGTATTGTTTATTATTCTAATACATTTACTAGTTGTATATAGTTTAAAATTTATTAAGAATAAATGTGGATAATTTCAATAATAAAAAAGAATTATGGAGGTTGAAATATGAGTAAATATAGTAATAAACACGATTTTAAATTTGAAGGGGGTGGATATTTAACCCAAATTGGAGCGAGTTGGTTTGTTTCATATTCGTATTATAGTAATATAGATAAAAATCATTTGGCATGGAAAAAAGTAAAAACTAGTTCTAGCAGAATTACAATTTATAATTTAACGATAAAATATCATGAGTTTTGGCTTAATAAAGTAATGGATATGGATAATAATAGATTAAGTACTAACAAAATAGGGTTAAAAGGCTATCAAGTTAAACAGATGGCAAAAGAAATTTTATCAAAAATAAATACCAATTAAAAGCAAATTAAATTTTATACAGAAAAATTCACCAAAAGTCAAATTGTCAAGAGAAGTTATTTTATGTGTTTATATTTTTTTATCGCACAAATTATTATCAAATAAACAAACCGAACCCAAGGGAATACCTTGGGTTCGGTTTATTTATTTTTCTGGTGCGGATTGGGGTAATATGCACGAACTTTGGGGATTATTAAGAGCAGAAGTTATCTGCTTGGTTGTTTGTATATTTTCTTCTAGTGTGAGTTTTGGTTTGTCTGGTGGTGTTGTGAAGTTGAAAAGAATAACTATTTTATCTTCATATAGATAGATTTGTCTAACGAGAGTGTTTATTATAAGTTTGCGTATTTTTATATCACTCATATCTTCAAAAACGTGTTTTCTCAAAAAGTGTTCTATTTCTTCTTTTGAAAGCAAGGAATAGTCTTTTAGTTTCTCTTTGTTTATTGCAATATCTATTTCTGAAAGTTCAGTCTCAAGTTGTTGCAATCTTGTTTTTGTCATATCGGTTATAATGCCTTGTTCTATGGCTTTTAACATATTTTGACTAGATTTAAAGATGTCTTTTCTTTGTTTTTCAAGTAATTTTAGATTTGTGTTGTCTTTCATTTGATTTTGATGACATTCAAAGATTTTACTAGATAAATACTCAATGTTTTGTTCTGTTCCTAATAGTTTTGAAATAGCGTTTATAACTATATCTTCTAAAAGTTGTTTTTGAATAGATTTTTTATCGCAATTGCATCTCTTTTTGCGTTTTGAAGAACATGAGTAGTAATAGTGTATATCTTTTGTATGACTTGTTCCACTTTCGCCAAACATTTTGTGATTACATTTACCACAAATGAGTTTGCCAGATAAAATATAGTCATATATTTCTTTTTTGCGACTTGGTGCAAGTTTGTTTTCTTCGTTTATTGCATTAACTTTGTTCCATAAAATATCATCAATTATTCTTGGAAAAATCTTGTCATATATAACTCCATGATGTTCTACAACACCTGTATATCTTGAATTATGAAGAATGAATAAAACATATTTTTCATCAAACTTTTTTCCGTTAATTCTGTGATATCCTTGCTCATTTAAAGTCTCTGCAATAACTCTTGCTCGGTATCCGTTTGAATACATATTAAAGCATTTTAACACAATATCTTTTTCATATTCATTAACAACATATTTTTTGTTCACAATATCATATCCAAAGACATGAGCCCCACCAGTTGCATTACCTTTAAGCCAACTTTCTCTAAGCCCGCGATTAACTTTTTGTGTTAGTTCTTCGCTGAAATATTGGTTAAAACCTTCAAGTAATGCTTCCATTAAAGTTCCTTCGGGTGTGTCTGGTATGTTTTCCATACAAGATACAATTCTAACTCCATTATCTTTTAATGTTTTCTTGTGAATAACACTTTCGTATTTGTTTCTGCTAAATCTATCTAGTTTGTAAACAAGAACGATTGAAAATTGATGATTGTTGCTATCTTTAATCATTTTTTGAAAAGCAACTCTGTTGTCATTTGTTCCACTCATCGCTCTATCAATATATGTATCTACAATAACAATATCATTCTTTTGGGCATATTCTTTGCAAACTCTAAGTTGACCTTCAATACTTTGTTCAGTTTGACTATCCGAACTATATCTAGCATATATTACTGCTGTTTTCATATAATTTTCTCCTTTTAATTTAATTTTTTATTTGTCTTTCGACACAAGCGAAACAAACGAAAAGGGATAAATATTTTCTTGTTTGTAATCTTTTTTTATTGTCAAGGGTTGTGAAACAATACATTTTACCCTTGACAAGAAAGAGTTTTCGTTTAAACTTCGCTTGAGAAAGACATTTAATACGCTTTTGGCAAAGTGTTTATTAGTTCTTTATCTTTGCTCGGTTGTCCTAATACTTCGCCAGTTTCAAAATCTAAGCATTTAAAATCATCAAAAAGCAAAATTTTTCTATCTTCTTGCCCAATAGTGCAAACCACATCATTTTCTTCAATATCTGTTACAAAATATGTTTGTAAGTGTTTTGAATAAATAACTTTTTCGCCAGTTTTACGAATATATTTCATCATATACATGACCGCTTCATTTATTCCTATGTTATTTTCAATCGGCTTAAAATCATTTCTTCCAAACCTTTCTAAAAAGAATGTGTTTTGATGTGTAATTTGCATTTGATGAGTTTTTGTTGAATAATCTTTTGTTTCTATTAGGTCAATTTTTTCAGGTATTACAAAAATTCCATGAAAGTGCAATCTTTGATTTACTGGACTTCTTTCAAACACTCCAATATATTTCCAACCTTTTCTGCTTGCTAAATGTCTTAAGCAGTTTAAAAATTTAACTCTAAATTCTTCCTCGTTAAGTTTATTGCTATCGTAGGTAAAAGTGCAAAAGTGAGTCCAATTTTGTAAACCAATTTTTCGACTTAATCTCGTTTGTCTAACAATTTTATTTCGCTTTTCTTTTTCTAATGTTTCATTTACAAGTTTTGTAGATTTTTCAATATCTTGTATGTCTTCATTGACTTTTTCTATTGTATTTACGATTTTCTCTTTCTTTGTTTCTCCATTTGAATTTCTATATATTTCTTTAATCTTTTTGCTTTCTTCAGTATTTGATTGCTTTATAACTACTTTTTTCTTTTTCCATTTTTGAGTGATATGAGGTATTCCAATATAATGACTACCATCAAAATATACTTTAATTTTTGGATAATTCATTGTTAACCTCCTTTTTATTGAAGGTTAAAATGTTGTTTAAAATAGCGACAAAAAAGTCATTGTCTAAAATAGATAAATCTATTTCATTTTTAAATTCAATTTTTAATGTTTGCATAATTTTTTAACTCCTTATTTATAAAATTTTGGAATTAAAAAGACATAGAAAATCTTATAGTTTTTCTACGCCCATAAAATGCAACCACTGACTCTTAATTTTGGCTAAGAGTAAACCTAAAACTTACACATCTCGGCTTGTCATTTTTGCGTTGTCAATTTTTAATTCATTGTAAAGGTATCACATAATTTCAAAATTTATAATGATATCATTTGCTAGCTTAATGACATCTTATTGACTAATTTTTGATTTCACTTGACACTTTACGCTTAAAAGTATATCTAAATTTTTTTAGCATTACCAGAAACTAATACCAACTTTTCCCCAACAAAAAGCAACTTTACCCAAACTTTACCCAAACAAATAACAACTTTTCTACAACTTTTAACAACTAATGTATAGTCCAAATTTTGTGATTTTTTTTGAAATTGGAAATAGGTAAAATATTTGTTATCTCGTTAATGTATTATTTTTATAAATTTTATGTATCAAGTTTGTAACATTTGTAAAATACCTCTACATTATATAGCCACGAAAATGGGTAAAAGTTTAGGTAAAAATTGAAAATTTTTCATATCTACAAAAAAAAAAATCCATATCTTTTATGTGAGATATGGACTTTGAAGTTAGGCAATTTGAAAAGCTAAACAATATTTTTCTTGTATCTTTTTCTTTCTTCTTGAAATAGTTTTTCTATCAATATGTAAAAGTTCCGAAATGTTTGTATAAGTCATTTGATTGTATAAACAATTCAAAACTTCTAATTCTTGTTTTGTCAAATTCAATTTTTGAATTATCTTTTTAACTCTAATATAGTCTTCTGGCGTTTGTAAGCAATCACTATCAACTTTAATTATGCAAGTGTCAATATCTTCTTGCTCCATAACTTTTCTTTCTTTTCTAAGATAGGTATAAATGTGTTTATAGCAAGCAAGTCTAATACAATCTAAATTTTTATGTATGGTTGGAACACATACTTCTCCTAATTTTTGTCCTATGTAATTACATAGAAAGCAAATTGCTTCTTGTGCTATATCATAGCCATCTGAAAAACTATTCTTGTAAAATATGTCGTGTTGTAATTTTGCATATAGATTGTCTATTTGTCCAAATGCAAATCTTCTTGCGTTTTTAGTAGCACAAAGTGAAATTTTTTCTCCTAATGTTTTAACATTTTCTTTTGTGATAACTACATTATCTCCTAAATCAATTTTTTCATTTACAAATTTTCTCATAATTAAATACTCCTTTTTGCCTTTTGGCAAAAGTGGCTAAGGAGTAAAATTTGACTTAAAATTAAAACAACTTAGTTTTGTAATGTATAAGTCAATGACAAAGAAGAAAATATTGTTTTTAAATACAAAAAAGACTATGAGTACTTAAACTCATAGCCATAAAATCTAAAACAATATTTTGTTCCATTGACTTATACGAAAATTTTGCTACGAAAAGACACCAAAAGGCAAAAAGGAGTATGAGAACAAAAAGGGAAATAGCCGAGTGTTAAAAAAAGAGGTTCGCTATAGGTTTACCACGCGACCTCTTTTTAACTCGGCTATTGCTTTGTTAATGAATAAATTTGTTTTTAGTAAATTATTTAGAATTATTATTTATATTTTAATTATTTCTTTTGCACGTGTTATTTATTTTGTATCTTTTTATTTATGCATTTTTCTAGATTATGTATGTTAGGTTCTGCATTTTTGTTTGGTTGAAGCTTTGTATTTTTTTGTATTTATTTGTGTTTTTTATTTCATTTTTCTTTACGTGTGCTTGTCTTCGGTGGAGCGAAGCGACACCGACTTGTATCAAGACAAGCACACGTTTAAATGCCAAATTAAATTGATACTCAAAATTTTTACATTTTTAGATAGGAATGCCAATAATTATGCTTACACTTGTTTATAACTGAATGTATATGTTAGATTGTGTAAATATGTTCAATAATTTTTTTAAAATTCATATTTTTATAGACATTTATCTGGTAATTATGATATAATTTTTTAAAGGAAGGATGATTTATGAATATAAAAAACTCGCAAAATTTCTTGAAAAGTAGTAAATTAGTCCATGATTTAATTAAGCTATGTGAAATACCAAAAGACATTAAAATTATTGAAATTGGTCCAGGAAAAGGAATAATTACAGATGAAATCTTAAAGGTTTCTAACAATATTTGGGCAATTGAATTTGATAAAGATCTATATGATAAATTAAAAATAAAATATAAAGAAAATTCCAGAATATTGTTAACTAATGAAGATTTTTTAAAAGTGAAATTACCTTCTGAAAAATATATGGTTATATCTAATATCCCATTTAATATAAGTGCTGACATTTTTAGTAAATTATTAGACGGGGTCAATCAACCACAAAGCATGTATTTTATAATGCAAACTGAGGCAATGATGAAGTTTGCTGGTGCACCATATTATAATGAATGTTTAAAGTCTTTAATTTATAAACCATATTTTGAAACAAAAAAATTATATGATTTTAATCCAAAAGATTTTTTTCCAGTTCCCAATGCAAATATTTGTTTTGTTGAAATTAAAAAGAAACAGTTTCCTGATTTAAAGTTTGGCACTTATCAAGAGTATAAAGATTTTATATCTTTTTTATATACATGCAAAGGCAAAACATTTAAAGAAAAAGCAAAACATTTATTTAGTTATGAGCAATTGAAGAAAATTAGAAAACAAGTCGGAATAGAATATGATGACAATATTACCTTATGGAAGTATGAAAGCTTTTTAAAGTTATATAATGAATTTGTCAAAATTGTTCCTCCAATGAAAAAAGTAACAATAATAGGCTCTTATGATGCTTATAAAAAATCACAAGATTCATTAGAAAAAATTCATAGAAATAGGAATATAATAAGACATGGCACGTATTGACGGATTAAGCGAGTTTCAAATTTTTTTTAAAATTTATTTACCAAATATGAAATCTGTTGTTATTACTTCTATGCTTTTAATATTTATTGATTCATGGAATAGTTATTTGTTTCCGTTGATATTTATTAATGACCCGGATAAATTTACATTACCGATTTATTTAAATTATTTGGGATCGAGCGAATTCTCAAATTACGGAGTATTTATGTTAGCACTATTTGTTTCTACTGTACCAATTTTAATATTATTTTCCATTTGTCAAAAGTATTTTAAAATGGGAATGAAAAATATACAATAACAAGAAAACGTAAACATTTATTTTGGGTCCTCTAATTGAATATTTTTATAATATTGAATTATTAAAAAAATTCCATCATTTAAGGTGGTTAACAAAAAAACTTAAGTCAAATACCAAGACAAATTCCTTAAAAAATAACATTTTTTACACTTATACTAATAAATCAAAGATAATGTCAGCTCTTAATGAGAGAGAATAAAGATGATTTTAGTAAATCAAGTTAAAAAACTATTAATTCCAAACCAATCTTTACTAAAAAACAAAACGAACTCGGAAGAATTGCCTCTCGGGTTCGTTTTATTCTTGTATGGTGCGGATGAAGGGACTTGAACCCCCACTCTTACGAACAAGATCCTAAGTCTTGCGTGTCTGCCAATTTCACCACATCCGCAAACTGCAATTTAGATTAACATAGAATATGAAAATAGTCAAGAGATTTTAAGTTATTTTTACATTGACAATAAGAGTAAAATAAACTAAAATTAAGATGTTAAAATTTTTAATTTTACAAGGGAAAATTATGCTTTGCGAAAACTGTGGAGAAAGAATTGCAACCACTTATTGTCATATTAAAATCAATGGCAAGGTAGTTCAAAAAAATTTGTGTGTACAGTGTAAAAATGCACTGATTTTAAGTGATGAAATTTCTGTTAATCCAGAATTTAAAATAAAAAATCAATTTTGCCATAATTGTGGGACAACATTAAAAGATTTTGTTGCATCTGGATTTTTTGGTTGTGAAAAGTGTTATACAGAATTTGAAAAGGTTGCAATGTCAGCAATAAAGTCAACGCAGGCATCTGATGAAAACCTTGGGAAAATACCATTAAGATTTGCAAAAAAACAAGAGATAGAAGAACTTGAACATTTGCTTGATATGGCAATGAATAATGGTGATTTGATGCAAGTAAATAGGCTTGGTGCAAAATTAAAAATGTTAAAAGGAGAAAGATAATGGAAAGTATTATTATTTCTTCAAAAGTTAGACTTGCACGAAACATTCAAGAATTGCCTTTTCCAAATAAACTTTCTGATTTTGAAAATGCAAAAGGTGTTGCAAAGGCAATATATGAAATTTTTGGCGATGAGTTTACTTACACAAGTTTAAAGAATATGCCACAACAAAAACAAATGTTGCTTTTGGAAAAAGGTATAATAACAAATGCTCTTTCTGACAATAAAGATATTGCAAGTTTTGCAAGCAACCCTGATAAAAATATTGTAATTTTGATAAATGAAGATGACCATATAAGAGAAATTTGCAAATTGTCAGGTTATAATCTTGATTTGTGTTACGATAGATTAAACAAAGTTGATAACAAAATATTGAATAAGTTGGATATATCATATTCTAAAAATTTAGGATTTTTGACATCAAACCCAAAAAATGTTGGAACAGCAATGAAGGCGAGTGTTGAATTGTTTTTACCTGCACTAAATTTTAATAATGCGATTGAGCAAATAAGTCAAAGTTTATTACAAAGTGGCTTAATATTAAAAAACGATGAAACTTACGGGAAAGATGGTTATTTTTATATTTTACATAATAAATACACTTTGGGACTTAGTGAAAGTGATATAATAAGCTCAGTTAAAAAAGGTGCACAAGTTTTGGTAGATTTTGAACAAAAAACAAGAAAAACATTACTTGATGTAAATAAAACTGTTATAATGGATATGTGTTTAAGAAGTTATGGGATACTTACAAATTCATATATTTTACCTTATGATGAATGTGTTGAAAAATTATCCAAAATTAGATTTGGAATGGTTTTGGGATTAGTAAAAATAAAAAATCCAAGTATTATTGATGATTTGTTTTATCAAACAAATTTAGCACATTTGCAAGATTATTATAGTCTTGAATTAAATAGCATTGAAGAAAAAATATTTAGAGCAAAATTTGTTATGGAAAGTTTGGAAAATAAGCTTATAAAAGGAGTTAGATAATGAATAATCCAGCAACTGAAAATATGGAAAAGGTAATAAAAAATGCAGGAAAACTTGCATTAAAATTGGGTGGCAATCAAGTTGGAACAGAACACCTTTTGTATGGAATAAGCAGTGTTAAAGGTTGTATGGCATCAAAAATTTTGGCAGAATATGGCATAAACACAGATAATCTTTTGCCACTATTAGAAGAAAATTCAACCCAAGGAATGGCTATTGGTGTTGATGTTGAATTAACTCCAAGAAGCAAAGAAATACTTGGAATGGCAAAACAAACAGCATCAAGTTTATCACATAATTTTGTTGGACCAGAACATTTACTTTATGCGTTGCTAACAAATCAAAATAGTTTTGCAGTAAGACTTATTTCAACATATTTTAGAGTTAATGTAACAGAAATAAAACAAAAACTTATCACATTTTTACAAGGTAGCAATGAATTTAATGTTGAGACTCTTGAAAAAACAGATGTATCAAAAACTCTTCCAGAAAAATTGTTAGATATGGGCTATGATGTAACGCTTAAAGCAAGACAAAATAAAATTGACCCAATTATTGGCAGAGAAGATGAAATTGAAAGAATAATTGAAATTTTGTGTAGAAAAACAAAAAATAACCCAATTTTGATAGGTGAAGCCGGCGTTGGTAAAACAGCAGTTGTTGAAGGGCTTGCACTTGCCATTGTGAACGGAAATGTTCCTGAACAATTAAAAGACAAGATTATATATTCTATGGAAATTGGTGGTCTTATGGCTGGCACAAAATATCGTGGCAGTATGGAAGAAAAACTGAAAGATGCAATAGAAACAATCATTGCAAGCAAAAATATTATAGTATTTATTGATGAAATTCACACACTTGCACAAGCAGGAAGTGAAAAAGGTGAAACAAGTCCTGCTGATATGTTAAAACCATATCTTGCTCGTGGAGAACTCCAAACTATTGGTGCAACAACCATTGATGAATATCGTAAATATTTTGAAAAAGATAAAGCATTAGATAGAAGATTTCAACCAATAATGGTAAATCCACCAACTGTTGAACAAACTATTGAAATTTTGAAAGGATTAAGAGATAGTTACGAAGCTTTCCACAAGGTTATAATAACAGACCAAGCAATCGAAGCCGCAGCAACGCTTTCTAATAGATATATAATGGACAGAAGTTTGCCAGATAAAGCGATTGACCTTATTGATGAAGCTTCAAGCAGAGCAAAAGTAAACTTTAATTTAAAACCAAGTGTAATAAAAGAAAAAGAAGATTTAATCAAACAACTATCAGCAAACAGAGATGAAGCAAGTATTGGTCGTAATTATGAAAAGGCAGCAAAAATTCAATCACAAATTGAAGTGGTAACCAAAGAACTTAATGAACTTAACGATAAATATGCAAAAACAAACAACACAAACTCTATTGGAGCAAATGAAATTGCAGAAGTTGTTTCAAAGTGGACAGGAATTGAAGTTACAAGAATAACTGAAACTGAACGAGAAAAACTTATAAATTTGGAAAACATCTTACATAAAAGAGTTGTTGGACAAGATGAAGCAGTTAATGCAGTTAGCAAAGCAATAAGGCGTGCAAGAGTTGGACTTCACGACAATAAAAAACCTATTGGTTCTTTCTTGTTTATGGGACAAACTGGTGTTGGTAAAACCGAGTTATGTAAAGCAATCGCAGAAGCAATGTTTGATGATGAAAATAATATAATTCGTATTGATATGAGTGAATATATGGAATCTCACAGTGTTGCAAAATTAATTGGTGCACCACCAGGATATGTGGGATATGACGATGGTGGACAATTAACAGAACAGGTAAGGCGTAGGCCATACAGTGTTGTTCTGTTTGATGAAATAGAAAAAGCAGACCCAGATATTTTTAATGCACTTTTGCAAGTGCTTGATGATGGCAGATTAACAGATGGACAGGGTAGAGTTGTTAATTTTAGGAATTGTATTATCATTATGACTTCAAATATTGGTAGTGAAGAAGTGATAAAATATAGACAGCAATGTATAAATGCTGACCCTAACTATGATGAACAAAAAGATGAAAATATAAATCAGTTATATTTAAGAGAACTCAAAAGTTATTTAAAACCAGAGTTTATAAATCGTATTGATGTTATTTGTATATTCCATCCATTAACACTTTCAGATTTAACAAAAATCGCAACAATAATGATTGCCAATATCAACAAGCGTTTAACAAATCAAGGACTTGAACTAAAAATGACATCAAGAGCACTTGATTATATAATAAGAAAAGGTACAAATTTAATATATGGTGCAAGACCATTAAAGAGATATATTCAACAAGAAGTTGAAGATAGAATTGCAGAAAAAATGCTACTTGGTGAAATAGATAGACAAGGTAGCGTTATCATTGATTTTAATGGGAAAGACCTTACATTTGTTAGTAAATAAATGCAAATCTTTGGGGTAAAACAGTTGTCCCAAAATAAGAGTATTAACATTTTCTAGTCTTGACACACATTATATAGTGTGTTAAACTTTAAATGCAATCAAAGGAGGCAAAATGGCTTTTAAAAAGAGTGGCTTAAATTATACTCAAGACTCAAATAATCCTACAACTTACACTGATAGAACCAAAATAAACGAACATAACGAAGCGATTATTGAAAGAGTAAGAGATGATAGAAATGATGAAATTAGAGTAATCGCAAAACAATCAACAATAGTAAATTCACATGCATTGCTTGCAACAGCAATAGATATGCATATTGGTGGGCAAGGTTTTGAAGCAAAAAGATGCGAACTTGCACTTGATGAAGTTGCAAAGTGTTTTAACTTGCATTTGCATATTGGTGGAGATGCATTTGATAATGCAAATAATGACCCAAATTGTAAAACAAATAGTATGGGTAACAGAGTAAGACCAAGTGAAGCACCAACTTATGCTTATAACTTATTAAATAAACCAAATATCAAATCAAAAATTATTGCGATACTTGGTGGAAATCATGATGGCGAATATGGTAATAGAAACAAAAATTCTGATATGTCAATCGCCAATCGTTTAGCAGATGGACTTGGAGTGGACTATATTCCATATGCAATGATATATTCAATTCCACTCTTAACACCAGATACCTTGGAAGTAAAATATCAACATTATTTGTTTATTCACAATGCTGGAAACATTGACAAAGCAACAAGATTAATGCAAGTTATTTATGATGAAACAGGCATTTTGGTTGATGGAATAATGATAGAACATTTGCATAAAGGTCAAGAAGGGTTATATAGTGTACCTGTTGCCGTTTATGATAAACAAGGCAAGCGTATTGGCGACCAAAACCATGATTTGTTTATTGGAATGGGTTATTCATTCCAAAATGCAAACACAATGTATGGTGCAGAAAAAATGTTTGCAAACAAAACAAATATGAAATTATATGATTTAAGTTGGCAAATTAATCCATATTCAACAAAAGCAAATGAA
>CAMEUD010000027.1 GCA_945937975.1 uncultured Clostridia bacterium | reverse complement strand
GCCGCTTTCGACCACTCAGCCAACTTTCCATTTATTTTTGACTATTACATAATAACAAATCATATATAAAAAAGCAAGCATTTTTTTAAAATATATTATAAAATTTTTCAAAGATTATTTTCTCTCTTTATATAATAGACAAAACATATATTAAAAATATTAAATTAATATGAAATTATATATTGAAAGTTTTTTATTTTAATTTGTTTTTTTAATTCTGTTTAAATAATTAATATTAAATATTTTAAAAATATTGTAATAAAAATAAAATTAATTCACAAATTAATTAAAATTAAAGGAGAAATTATGAAAAAATTAAAAATTATTTTAAGTTTTTGTTTGATTTTTTGCTTAATTATTTTTGCCAATAATTTACACATAATAAAAGATGCTGTTTATGCTGAAGAAAGTACAAAAGATGTTATTGTATCAGTTTTAGGATATGGTAAATATGAAGCAATATGCGACCAAGCAGAAATTAATTTTACCATTCAAAATATTGCAGAAAATTTTAACTTATGTCAAGAAAAGAATAAATCTACATTTGAAGATATTTCAAACAAAATAAAAGATATAGATGATAATGCTACAATAACAGTTAGATATTCGTCATGTTACCCTACTAATAACAAAGGTGTGTATAGTTATAATTCTAGTCAAGATATTAATATTACCACTACCAATCTTGAAATTGTAGATAAATTATTACAAGTCCTTGGAGATTACCAAAATGTTAGTTTTTATGGAACTTGCTATTCAATAAAACATAAAACAGATTGTTATAATAATGCGTTAATCCTTGCAAAAGAAAACGCAAAGCAAAAAGCAAATTCATTGTATCAAAATGCAAATTTAATTGATTTATATGAAGTAGAAATTTATACTTCATGTCAAAGCAAACATAGTAATAGCATAATAATTGAAGCACAAGTAAGAGCAAGATTTTCTGTTGATAACGAAATATTAACAAATAATGACACACAAAATCTTAACTATATTGTTGATGAGAAATAGAACAATAAAAAGCAAAAGTTTAATACTTTTGCTTTTTTGTAATATAAACTTGCCAAGCATACTTGTATTTTTTATTTTTGAAGATATGATTATATATAAGAATTTATAGTTATAAAACATAGTAATTGATGAAGATGGAATAAAGTTAAGTATACCAAATGTGTTAAATAGCAAAGTAGATTTTAATACATATACAACTCCAAAAGGCGAAAATTGTGTATGCTATATGTATATTGCAGTTGATACTGGGGAAAGTGATAACACGAGCGAAGATACTCATACAACATATTGGATTTCTTTTGACAAAGTGGAAGAAACAATAGGTAGCGAAGCAAAGGAAAGTAGAAATTTGGCAATATATTTACATTTTGGGTATACGGAATTTATTACAAGTTTTGTTGAAGATAATGAGTTGGTATTATTTTATGGGAAAACCATATAAAAGAGATAGTGAAGATTATGAACATTTAGTTAATGAACTTTATATTAGTTTGTTGCAAAATCCACTTTATGTTGATGCAATAAAAAATGTTGGCGAAAAATACATTCTTCATGCTATGGGAGAAGTTGAAAAATCAGAAACAGTGTTTACACGATATGAATTTGAAAAACAACAAATTGTATAAAAGCATATTGTATTCTATATAAATAGTGGTGTTCCCGAGAAGATTCGAACTTCCGACCTACGGTTTAGGAAACCGTTGCTCTATCCTGCTGAGCTACGAGA
Organism: uncultured Clostridia bacterium; assembly: GCA_945937975.1. Classification (GTDB taxonomy): domain Bacteria; phylum Bacillota; class Clostridia; order Christensenellales; family UBA1242; genus UBA5893. Next base: position 11,086 of record CAMEUD010000027.1, on the reverse strand, counting down.
ACATATACATTTATAGTTTAGCACAAAGTTATTTCAGTGTAAACAAAATTAAAGAGCAAAAAATAATAGGTTTTGTATGAAAAGTTACGGGTTTATTCGTGGCAAAAAAGAATTTATAAATTTTTAAAAAATGGTTGACAATGTATTTTGTATTTGATATTATATCTATGCTTTTGAAAAAGAGCGTATTCCTCGTTAGCTCAGCGGTAGAGCAACCGGCTGTTAACCGGTAGGTCGTCTGTTCGAACCAGACACGGGGAGCCAGAATAGACATACAGCAATGTGTGTCTTTTTTGTTGCCTACCGGTTACTTGGCGTAAGCCAAGACAAACGGAGTTTGAAACAGCCGGAGGCTGATCGCCAAGGAAATGTTTAGACATTTCCTGCGTAACGTGATGAGCGAAGCGAATGTAGGAATATTACCGGTAGGTCGTCTGTTCGAACCAGACACGGGGAGCCAGAATAGGCACACAGCAATGTGTGTCTTTTTTGTTGCTTGATGTAATGGTTACTTGGCGAAAGACAAGGGAATGGTAAAAAACACGACAAGAGAATTGTCGTGTTTTTTGTTAAAGTTTGATAAATTTTGTTAAGTTATTTGCAAATAAAATTTTGAGTTCGTGCATTGCTCTTGATGATGCAACATACAAAGCTTGTTTATCAATTTCAGTTGCAAAGTTTTCGCTGTCAGTATCAATAAGTATAACTGCATCAAATTCAAGTCCTTTGACAAGGAAAGTTGAAGATAGTATAACACCTTCATCAAATTGATTACTTTCAGGAGATAAGTAGAAATATTTTAATTTATCTTTTAATACTTCATTTAATTCACTTGATTGTTTTATAGATTTTGTCAGTATTGCCACTGATTTATATCCTTTTTCAAGTAATTTTTTAACAGTTGATGTAATAAAATTTAATTTTTGGTCAAGAGAATTATATTTTGCAATTTGTATCGGTTCTCCATGTCTGTTTACAATTTCAACATTTTCTCTGCCGATTATTTTATTTGAAAAATTTGTAATTTCATAAGTTGAACGATAACTCTTATTAAGTGAAATAAGTTCATTATCTCTTGATGTGTCAAGTTCTTTAAGGTTTTTAAGTAAATCACTTTGACTACCTGAAATATTTTGAGAAATATCTCCAAGAATTGTTTTTATACAAGGGAACATTTTTGAAAGTATATGGTAGGTAAGTGGGTTATAGTCTTGAAATTCATCAATGAGCAAGTGTTGGATTTTGTTAAAGCAAGTGTATCCATACAAATATTGTTTTATATATAAAAGTGCAACTGCATCTTCAAACTTTATTGTGTTTTGGAGAGTAAATGATGAATTGTATTTTTGTTTCAAAAATTCGTTATATACAGTGAAAATGTCTGATTTTTGCATCATTTTATTTAGTTGTTTATTAATTTCACTTCTAGGAATTTTTAATTCATATTCAATAATTCCTTCATCTCTTATGAAATCTTTTAACCATTCAAGTTTCATAAATACTGGTCTATCTTTGTATGAAATAAAGAATTTTTCTTGCAAAATTTCTTTTTTGACAATACAAAAGTTGTTGTATACAAAATCTTGTGGAATAAATGCTTTTTCAAAATAGTCTTTACAAAAATCTTGAATGTTTTTGCAAAATTCCATAGAGTTTTTTACGCTTGAAAGTTTTACTTCAAATTCATCATTAAGTAATCTTTCAACTTGCTCTGTTTTTGTTTCTATTTTTTGTTCAAGATTAAGTTCTTCTTTTAAGATTTGGTCAAGGGTTGTTTCGGCAATATTTTCTTCACCAAGTTCAGGTAGGACATTGGAAATATAGTCAGAGAAGAATTTGTTTGGAGATAAGATAAGAATGGAATTACTATTTAATGTTTTTCTGTGTTTATATAATAGGTAAGCAATTCTGTGTAATGCGATTGATGTTTTTCCACTTCCTGCTACACCTTGAACGATTATATTATTTTGTGTTTCTTTTCTAATAATTGCATTTTGTTCTTTTTGAATTGTGGAAACAATATTTTTCATTTTTTCGCTACTTGTTTTTGCCAAAACTTCTTGCAAAATATTGTCATCAATTTTAATATCGCTTTCAAGTGCAAAAACCATTTTGCCGTTTTCAATTTTGTATTGTCTTTTCTTTTTTATATCTCCCGTAACTTTGTTTCCATCAGTTATAAAATATCCTTCACCAACATCAAAATTGTAATATAATTCACTAAAAGGTGCACGCCAGTCTACAACATAAACATTTGTATCAATTTTTATTCCTTTTAGTCCTATTCTGTAAGAAAGAAATTCATTTGAGTCATCTCTCACAAAGTCTATGCCACCAAAGTATGGAGATTTTAGTGATGCTCTGTATGATACAAGTTCCTTGATGTTTTGTTGTTGAGTTGTATCAAGCATAGACATTTGATTTTTTACAAACGCTCTTTCGGCACTGTCCATTTCGTAAATGCTGTCCCACATATACGACATATTTTCTTTAAGACTTTCTAACAGTTTTTTGTTAGCATTTTCAGTGTCAGTAATCTTTTTGTTAATAATATCGGTAACCATTGCAAGAAAGTCAAGTTCACTTTGACTAATTTCCATTTATTTATCTCCAAAAGAATATTTTTTTATTTAATAAAAAAAGTCTTTTTGAGTATATCAAAAAGACGGCATTAAAGTCAATATTAAAAATTAAATTTTTTTGTTAAGGTATTTTAAAATTTCATCTAAATTATTTTCAAGCATACTATCTTGTTCATGGAAAATTTTATCCAAACTTTCCAAATATTCATTTAGCATAGTTTTGCCTTTTGGAGTTAGTGAATAAAAAATTGAACGATGGTCATAAGTTCCTTTTTTTGAAACAATAAGTCCAGAATTTATCATTTTTTTTGTAATAAGTGCAAGGTTTGTTTTTCTTATTCCAAGTTTTGATATTAAAATTTGTGGAGAACAATTATTATACTCATCGATAAAATAAAGCAATTTCATTTCTGTTTGGGTTGCTTCATTTTGAGATAAACTGCATATTGTTTGGCATAACGATTTTGTTTCCAAAATTTTTCTTGAAATACTCATAACTTAATGTTAATGTTTTTAATTTTTAATGTCAAACAAAAAACTAGAATATTAGTTGCAGTTTTTTGTTATTTCTATTAAAATATAAATCAAATGGTACTTGAAGGGACAATAGAAGAAATAATTTTTAGAAATGAAGAAAATGGCTACACTGTGGCCATGCTTTCTCATGGGGAAGAATATACAACTATTGTTGGCAAGTTTTTATCTGTTAATGTTGGTGAAAACGTCCGTCTTGATGGGAAATTTGTAACTAATGCCAAATATGGTGAACAATTTAACTTTGATACAAGTGAAGTTATTTATCCAAGCACAATTAACGGTATAAAAAAATATTTATCAAGTGGACTTATTAAAGGTATTGGCCCAGTTACGGCTTCTAATATTGTTGATAGATTTAAAAAAGATACATTGCAAGTTATTGAGTTTACACCTGACAAGTTAAGTGAAGTAAAAGGCATAAGTCCAAAAAAAGCACAAGCAATAGGAGAATCTTTCTCGGAATTAAAAAAAATTCAAAACACTGTAATGTTTTTGCAAAGTTATAATATTACAACAAATATGTCTTTAAAAATTTATGAAGCATATAAAGATAAAACGATTAGTATTGTAAAGGAAAACCCTTACAAACTTGTTGAAGATATTGATGGCATAGGCTTTACATCAGCAGATAGAATTGCTCAAAGTATGGGCATAAAATATGATAGTCCTTTTAGAATGAGAGCAGGAATTTTGCATATACTCAATGAGAATAGTGAAAAAAATGGAAACACTTATATGCCACGAGAAGTATTGCTTGAAAGTTTGGCAAAACTTTTGGGGCTTGATAAAGATGAAAGAGAGTCTGATTTTTTGGCAGTGCTTGACAATCTTGCTTTTGATAAAGTAATTACAATGTTTTTCAAAAAACCACATAATGTTGTTATGCTAACAAAGTATTATTTTGTTGAAACAAGTGTTGCACAAAAATTGGCATTACTTTCCGTAAGTGCAACTCTTACTGATAAAGATATCTCAAAAGATATAGAACACTTTGAAAATATTAATAAAATTAAATTTGATGGCGACCAAATTAAAGCAATAAAAACAAGCATTGCAAATGGCGTGAGTTTAATTACTGGTGGACCTGGTACTGGGAAAACAACCATAATCAAGTGTATTATGGAGATTTTGCGTGCACAAGGCAACAAAGTTATGTTGCTTGCACCAACAGGTAGAGCTTCAAAAAGATTAAATGAGAGTACAGGGGAAGAGGCAAAAACAATTCACAGAGGACTTGAAGTTGATTTTAGGGGTGGAAAGAATACATTTGTTCATAATGAGCAAAATCCGCTTGATGCAACAGTTGTTATTGTTGATGAAGTTAGTATGGTTGATGTAATGCTTATGAACTCACTTTTAAGAGCATTAAGACGAGATTGCAAACTTATTCTTGTTGGAGATAAAGACCAATTACCAAGCGTTGGTGCAGGAAATGTTCTTGATGATATTTTAAAAAGTGGAATAATTAATGTTAGTTTTTTAACAAAAATATTTAGACAAAGTGAAAAAAGTTTGATTATATCAAATGCACATATGATAAACGATGGTGAAATGCCAGTTATTGACAATTCATCAAATGATTTCTTTTTTGACCAAAAAAGTGATTTGAATGAAATTAAAAGCACAATTATTCAAATGGTTACAAAAAGAATACCTGCTTTCCAAAAAATAGATGTCTCAAAAATTCAAGTACTTGCTCCATTAAAAGCAGGTGTTTGTGGAATAGAAAACCTTAATAAATGTTTGCAAGAAGAAATTAACCCAGCAAGTTACACAAAAATGGAACAAGTTGTTGGAGCAACAACTTTTAGAGAAGGCGACAAAGTTATGCAAACATCAAACAATTATGATATTGTTTGGAAAAAACGAGATATGTACTACACCGAAGAAGGTGCTGGTGTGTTTAACGGAGATATTGGATATATCCACAAAATTGATAGATTTACAGGTGAAACTATTGTTTGGTTTGAAGACGGCAGAGAATGTGTTTATCCACGAACTGAATTAAGTCAACTTTCACTTGCTTATGCAATTACTATTCACAAAAGTCAAGGTAGTGAATTTGATGTTGTTGTTATTCCTATTATTGCTGGCACAGGACTTATTCTTACAAGAAATTTAATTTATACAGCCGTAACAAGAGCAAAAAAGATGGTGGTTTTGGTTGGTGAAAAGAAAAACTTAAAGAGAATGATTTCAAATGTTTACACACAAACACGATTTACAATGCTAAAAGATTTTTTGGTAACAGCATACCAAAAAGTAAAGGAAATGTTTGAATGAAAAATAACATTATCCTAGATTTGTTGTATCCAAAACATATAACTTGTAATATTTGCTCAAATGATATTTTTGAAAAAGAAAATAATGGCATTTGCAGTGAATGTCAAAAAACACTCCCAAAAATTGTTGGACAGGTGTGCTTTGGGTGTGGAATGCCCATTCATTCTATTGATAGATATTGTGATTTATGTAAAAAATCAAAACCATATGAAATGGCAAGGTCTTGCTATGAATATAAGGACAACATTGTAACTCTTATTCACAATTTTAAATTTCATAATGCGAGATATTTGGCAGAAGATTTTGCAAAAGATTTATATAATCTTTACAAAGAAAAGAAATATGATTGTGATATTATTGTTCCAGTTCCAATGACAGAAAATAGATTAAAATTTCGTGGATATAATCAAGCGGGACTTCTTGCAAATGAACTTGCAAAATTGTTAAATTTGCCAGTTGATGAACAAAATTTATTAAAAGTAAAAGATACAAAAAGTCAAGTTGGTTTAGATTTTTCCGAAAGAAAAAATAATTTACTTGATGCATTTAAAACAAAAGATAAAAAGTTTTTTAAAGGCAAGAAAGTGCTAATTGTTGATGATATTTTTACAACAGGTGCAACAATAGAATGTTGTGCAAAGGCGTTAAAGAAGGGTCTTGCGAGTGAAGTTTTTGCAATAACTATTGCTCACACAGTAAAAGGTTTTGACAAAAAAGATTAGAAACACAAAAACTTTTTAAAAAATGTTTTGATTATTTTGACAAGTATTGTACAATAAAAAAGTTAGGAGATTATTATGGGCTTATTTTCAGGCGAAAAGAAAAGATTAAAGAAATTGGAAAAAATTGCCGACCAAGTTTTGGCATTAGAAGATAAATACAAAGCAATGGACAATGAAACTCTTGTTGCTCAAACAAATGCTTTAAAAGAAAGATTGAATAATGGCGAAACATTAAATGACATTTTGCCAGATGCGTTTGCTGTTGTTAGAGAAGCATCAGCAAGAGTTCTCAATATGCGTCATTTTAAAGTTCAAATTATGGGTGGTATTGCACTTCATCAAGGAAGAATTGCAGAAATGAGAACAGGTGAAGGTAAAACCTTGGTTGCAACACTTCCTGCATACCTTAATGCACTTTCAGGCAAAGGGGTTCATGTTGTAACAGTAAATGAATATTTGGCTCGTCGTGATGCTGAATGGATGGGGAAAGTTTACAAATTTCTTGGACTTACAGTTGGCGTTGCAATTAGTGGAATGAGTGAATATGATAAGCGTGGTGCATATATGAAAGATATAACATATTGCACAAACAATGAACTTGGGTTTGATTACCTTCGTGATAATATGGTCGTTGACAAAAAACAAAAAGTTCAAAGAGGTCAAAACTTTGCCATTGTCGATGAAGTTGATAGTATCTTAATTGATGAGGCAAGAACTCCACTTATTATTTCTGGTCGTGGAATGAAATCTAGCGACTCATACTATGCAGCAGATAAATTTGCAAAAACTTTAAAAGAAGAAGATGATTTTGAAATTGACAAAAAAATAAAAGCAATTCACTTGACTGAACAAGGTATAGAAAAAGCAGAAAGATTTTTTAAAGTTGACAACTTGTCAGATGTAAACAACCTTGAACTTGACCACTATATTATGAATGCTTTGAAAGCAAATTTCATTATGAAAAAAGATGAAAACTATATTGTTAAAGATGATGAAATTCTAATTGTTGATGAGTTTACTGGTCGTTTAATGCAAGGAAGAAGATATAGTGATGGACTTCATCAAGCAATTGAAGCTAAAGAAGGCGTTAAGATTAAAGATGAAAACAAAACCCTTGCAACAATCACATTCCAAAATTATTTCCGTTTGTATCACAAACTTTCTGGTATGACTGGTACTGCAAAAACAGAAGAAGATGAATTTAACGGGATTTATAATGTGGATGTAATCACAATTCCAGCAAACAAAAAGCCACAAAGAATTGACTATAATGATGTTGTATATCGTACCGAAAAGGGCAAAGTAGCGGCAATTGTCGAAGAGATAAAAGAAAGAAATGCAAAAGGTCAACCAGTTCTTGTTGGCACAGTCACCATTGACAAGAGTGAAGAAATAAGTGATGCACTAAACAAGGCAAAAATTCGCCATGTTGTCCTTAATGCAAAAAATCACCAACAAGAAAGTGAAATTGTTGCCCAGGCAGGTAGAATTGGTGCGGTGACAATTGCAACCAATATGGCAGGTCGTGGAACAGATATTTTGCTTGGTGGTAACCCAGAATTTATGGCGATAAAGCGAATGAGAGAAGAAAATTTTGATGATGAACAAATTTCATTCTCAACATCTTTTGCTCCAAGCGATGACGAGCATTTGCTTTCTGCAAGAGAGACATATAGAAGATATTATGATGAATTTAAAAAGATAACCGACGCAGAAAAAGAAAAAGTAATTGCTTTGGGAGGCCTTCATATTTTGGGAACTGAAAGACACGAATCAAGGCGTATTGATAACCAATTGCGTGGTCGTGCAGGTCGTCAAGGTGACCCAGGTTCATCAGTTTTCTTCCTTTCGCTTGAAGATGACCTTATGGTTAGATTTGGTGGTGAAAGATTACAAAAAATTGCCGACTTTTTAAAAATTGATGATTCAACACCACTTCAAATGCGTATGCTATCTAGACAAATCGAAGGCGCACAAAAGAGAATTGAAGCTCAAAACTTTGCTTCAAGAAAAAATGTTCTTCGCTTTGATGATGTTATGAGCAAGCAACGTCAAATTATTTACGGTGAAAGAAATAAAGTTTTAGATGGTGTTGACGTTCACGAACAAATTATGGAAATGTATCCAGAAGTTGTTGGGAATATTTGTAACACATATCTTGATGCCGACAAACCATATTTTGAATGGGACTTAAAGGCACTTAACACTGCTCTTGAAGACAAACTTTTCCCAAAGGGAACAAACCTTGTTACAGAAGAATTTGTTGAAAATTGTGAAGTAAGTGATGTTGTTGACAAAATTTTAAAAGTTATCACAGACAAATATCAAGTTAATGTTGAAAAAACAAAAGAAGTTGGCGTAGACTTTTCTATGTTTGAAAGGTTAAGTCGTCTTCGTGTTGTTGATTCACTTTGGATGGATCACATTGACCAAATGCAAATATTAAGAAACGAAATTGGAATTCAAGCATATGGACAAAAAGACCCGGTTGTTGAATACAAACGTCAAGGTTTTGAAATCTTTGACCATATGGTGGACAGAATTCATGAAGATGTGACAGCATTCTTGCTTAACACAAAAATTGAAATCGAAAGAAAGGTTGAAATGCCAAAGCAACATGTTTTCAAACCAGCAGACATTGTTGATAATGCACCACCAAAAACAGTTGAAAAGAATGATAGGGTAATAAGAAGAAATGACCCTTGTCCATGTGGAAGTGGTAAAAAATATAAAAACTGCTGTGGAAAAGATAAAAACTAATATTTTTGAAATTACAAAAAAACTCAATCATAGATTTGATTGAGTTTTTTTATTGTTAAAATTCCACAATATTTTTGTAAATATTTGATTTAACTTATAATCATCTTTTCTTTGCTTTCATCAAAAGAGTATGAGTCCATCATATTAAATCTTTGCTTTTAATTAACCCACCTTGAAATCGAATTTCATCCAATTTATTATAGATGAAAGTCATAAGTTATTTACTATCATGGGGCAAAAGAAAGGAATAATAAAAAAGGATATTTAACTAACATGTGCTTGTTTTGTCAAGACAAATATAAAGCTTGGATAGATTATAATAATTAAATATTGCAAAAAGTAATTAAAAAACTTTACCGAATGAGCAAAGAACTCAGTAAGTAAAGTTTTTAAACTTTATATTTAAGAATCAGAATGAAAATTTTTATGTTCTTTTATTTGTGTGAGAGTTGTTAATCATATTTCTTCTTAAAAAAGATCTATTCCTTATTTTTTCATCAAAATCAGGAGTATTTAAGTCTATCATGCAACACGAAACATTATCCATCATATCTCTTATACCTATTGAACTTCTATTAACATTAAATGCGTAATCTGAACCAATACCAAGTTTTTCAGCAAATTCATCGGAATCAATATCTGCACCAATAAACACGAAACAAGCACCTTCTTTTTTCTTTTTTTTATTAAATCCCGAATCGAATCAAGTGTCCTATATTTCCTACTTGAATTTTCATATCCATCTGTTGTAATAACATAAAGTGTTTTTGAGGGGATTGCTTTATGATTTCGTTTAAGTCTCCTAACTTTATTTTCTTCTCTTTTGATTGCATAACCAATAGCATCAAAAAGTGCAGTGCTTCCTGATGCAACGTACTCTTGCCTTGTTAAAGGCTTAATTTGGGATATTCGTTTAGAATCACACAATGTTTTGATTTCAGTATTAAATAAATACGTTGTAACAAAAACATCTTTATTTTCATTTTCCTTTTTTTGGGTTTCAATTAGTGAATTGAATCCACCAATTGTGTCATCAGTTAATTTTATCATAGAAATACTTTGATCTAATAATATTATTACATCTATAAATTCTTTTGTCATTTTTTTCTCCTTTTAATATAACAAGGATATATTATCGCAAATAAAATAAAAAAGGTCGCCTTTTGGGCGACAAATTATTATAGAATTCCTAATCAATTGTTTCTGCTCCATATTGTGCAAGTAATGAATTGATATCATAAATGTTATAAATAGCATTTTTAATACAAAAAGAAATAATAACATCTTTCAGGTGGCTATTAGAAATACAATAACCAGCACTCATCATCAAATCTTCTGCTTCATGCATATTTAATTTTAATGCAATAATAAAAGCAAATACAGTGTTCTTTGATGGGGAATAATCCTTATTGCTACGTATTTTTGCAAATAATCTTCTATCAACTCCTGCCTTTTTATAACATTCAGCATCAGTCATATTTTTTTTATCAATATATTCTAATAATACTTCTGAGAACTTTGGTTTTGTTTCAAATTTAAGATTTGAGGGTAATAAATCGATATTTGGTAAAATGCAACAAGAACGATTCGTATTAGCATAATTTACATCATCCTTTTTACAATGTTTAAAACATTTAGTTATCACTTCTTTCATTTCATTATAATTTGGCATTTTTGTATAATCTTTTTGAGTGATATTTGTATTATTATTCGTTTTGTTTTTAATAGTGTGATTGACTTCTTTTGCTTTATCATCACACTGATCAGATAATATTTCATCATCTTGGTCATTACTAAACAAATTTTCTTGAATTTCTTCATCAATATAATTTTCAGCTATATATTTTTGTAATTGCTTTTTTATTGAAATTTTTATCATATTTTTTCCATTTTTATAAATAAATTTAATTATTTTTGTTGTTATTAACTTTTTTAATAACATTTATAAAGTCAGGGGGTAAAAATTCTAATGCTTGGTCATAAATCTTTTTTGGTATTCCATAGTACACACCGGCAATTGAGCCAGCAATACATGCCATCGTATCAGAATCTCCTCCCATTGATATAGCGGTCCTTAGTGTATCCTCGTAACTATTTGATATTATAAATGCAAATATTGATTGTGGTACCGAACCTTGACAAGATTCACTAAATGTGTAGTTTTTAAGTAAATCATCATAATCAAAATTTAATTTGTAATAA
>CAMEUD010000026.1 GCA_945937975.1 uncultured Clostridia bacterium | reverse complement strand
TGTAAACACAGGGTTTCAGGTTCTTTTTCACTCCCCTCCCGGGGTTCTTTTCACCGTTCCTTCACAGTACTATTCGCTATCGGTCACTAGGTCGTATTTAGGCTTATGAGATGGTCCTCACATATTCATACCGGGTTACACGTGCCCTGTATTACTCTGGATACACATATGCTTTGTTTAATTTCGGTTACGGGACTATTACCCTGTTTCGTTCAACTTTCCAGAAGTCTTCACCTATTAAACTCAGTCAATTAACTGTGTCCTAACCCCAAAGATATTACTACCTTTGGTTTGGCCTCTTGCAATTTCGCTCGCCACTACTTTCGCAATCGTTTGTTTACTTTCTTTTCCTCCAGGTACTTAGATGTTTCAGTTCCCTGGGTTCCCCTCATACCACTATGAATTCGTAAGTATGATACTATCAGATTAGTGATAGTGTGTTGCCACATTCGGAAATCTACGGTTCACAGTTTATTTGCAACTCCCCGTAGCTTATCGCAGCTTGTCACGTCCTTCTTCGGCGCCTAGTGCCAAGGCATCCACCATATGCTCTTTGTAGCTTAATCTATTTCTTAGGTATATACGATTGATTCTTAGCATTTTTGCTTTCTTAATCTAACTTTGTTAATCTCTCTTTAAAATTGTATTTGTAATTATGCATATTACACATTATATTACATCCAATATTTTACTGATATTTGATTATTCTAAATTATGCAGTTGTCAAGGTACTATTTGGAAGACTAAACATCTTCCTTATCGCAAGCACTCATTCGCTAACGACACGAGAATAATAACATATAGGGGAAAGGTAGTCAACAAGTTTTTTAAAAATTTTTTAACATTTTTTAACATTTTTGCCACTTTTTTTGATTTTTTGTAAACACCCGGTGTGATGTATGGGCTTTTTGCCACTTTTTGATACAATTTATTATTAAACTTTTTTAAAAAAATTTTTATTTTTATTTAAAATCGCCTCAAATCTCCCGCAAAATTTCCACTTTTTAAAATAAATTTAAAAAATTTTTAAAAGTTGTTGACATATATTTTTGACTTTTTTATAGATTCATTTACACGCCCTTAAGTATATGCTCGCACACGCGCGCGTATGTGTGTGTACGTGCACATACATATGCGTACACATTATATAATTTGATATGTTATCGCACACATCGCCCTTTTATCAAATTTATCAAATAAAAAAAAACTTCAAAGAAATTTCTTTGAAGTTTTATCTTATTCCAATATTGCTTTTATTCTACGAAGTCCAGAACCACAACTTTCTTCTTTTGTTATTTTAAACTTTCCAAGTTCGTTTGTGTTGTTTACATGTGGACCTGTGCAAATTTCCTTTGAAACATCACCGATAAAGTAAACAGTCACATTATCTGGGTATCTTTCAATAAATTGATGTTCTGCACCAATTTCAACTGCTTTTTCTTTTGGCATTTCTTCTTTGTAAACACTTAACCCTTGTTTTATCCAATCGTTTACAATATCTTCAACCCTTTTAAGTTCTTCTTCTGTCATTTTATGGTCGCAAGGGAAATCAAAACGAAGCCTTTCTGCTGTTATATTTGAGCCCATTTGATGACTCTTTTCGCCAAGCACCAATTTTAATGCCGCATTAAGCAAGTGAGTTGCTGTGTGATACTTTGTTGCCATTTCACTTGTATCTCCAAGTCCACTCTTAAATTCGCCCTTTTGAACGGCCTTTGATTTTTCTTGATGTTCACTGAATGCCTTTTTAAAGCCTTCTTCGTCAACAGTATACCCTTTTTCTTTTGCAAGTTCAATTGTCAATTCAATAGGAAACCCGAATGTATCATAAAGTCTAAATGACGCTTTGCCATTTATTTCTCGCTTTACATCTTCCCCACTTTCTTTTGCAAATTGAATATGTCTTTCTATTCCACCGATAACTTTGTCAAATTCTTTAAGTCCAAGGTCAAGTGCCTTGTTAAATTTGTCCATTTCCTTTTGAATTTCATCTAATATATATTGTTCTTTTTCAACAAGAAGTGGATATGCAACATTGTATACCTTTTCGATGTATATTTTTGCAATTTCAATAAGTTCGCTTGAGTCAAGGTTTATTTTTCGTGCATGGCGAATTGCTCTACGCATTACTCTTCTTAAAATATACCCTGCTCCAACATTGCTTGGGACAATACCATTAACATCACCAATAAGCATTATTGTTGTACGCATATGGTCAGCAATTATACGCATTGATTTTGTTATTTCTTCATCTTCGTTATATTTTACATTAAGTTTTTGACACATATAGTCAATAACATCGCTAAACAAGTCTGTTTCATAAACATCTGTCAATCCATTTAGGAACATAAGCATTCTTTCAAAGCCAAAACCTGTGTCAACATTTTTGTTTTTTAGTGGTGCATAACCATTTTCCAATTTCATATATTGAGTGTAAACATCGTTACCAATTTCAACATATCTATGACATTTGCAATCTATGTCACAAGTGTCACAACACTTTTTATCCCAAAGTGGATAAAACCATTCGTTATCTGGTCCACAAGGAGTTCCAACTGTTCCTTCAAGTTCCCACCAGTTATCTTCCTTGCCTTTATAGTATATATTTTCTTCTTTTATACCAAGTGCTTTCAAATAATTTGCAGTTTCTTCATCTCTTGGCGCACTTTCATCTCCAGCAAAAACTGTGCAACATATTTTATTTTTATCAAGTCCAAAAACTTTTGTTAATAAATCAAATGTCCATTGAGTTTTTTCTTTTTTGAAATAATCGCCCAAACTCCAGTTTCCCATCATTTCGAAAAATGTGCAGTGGCTTGCATCTCCAACAGAATCAATGTCAACAGTTCTAACACAACCTTGAACATTGCAAAGTCTTGTTTTGCCACTTGGGTGTTTTGCTCCAAGAAGATATGGCATAAGTGGTTGCATACCTGCAACATTAAACATAACACCTGTTGAACCATCGCCTATAAGTGATACAGCACCAATGTCAATATGCCCACGCTCTTTACAGAAATTTAACCAAGTTTCTCTTAATTCTTTACTAGTAATTTTCATAATCTTTCCTTTAACGCATAAAGTTTACTACAACTTTAAAATTTTTTCAACAAAATTAACTATAAACGCAAAAAGAGAAATTTTAAAAAACTATTCTTCAAAATTTTTAAATAAAAGACAAGCACATCATTTATGCTTGTCTTTTGTTTAATAAGATAACTCATCCATCATTTCAGGTTCACCATCAATTATCTTTAATGATTCTGCCTTTTTATCAAATTTATTTTTTAGTTCCTTTATATTACAAACTTCATATTCTGTTTTGTTGTCTTTGTCTTGATTTGATTTTATATCTGAATTTACATCAATAACCCAATTTTTTGCACAGGTCTTTTGCATTTGTTTTGGAACAAACCATTCAAATTGTTTTACAATTCCATTTACAAATTTTTTGGCATCTTTTAAGTCATCAATAAATAAAGATTTATCACTTTTAACAAATTTTAAATAGCTATCGTAATATCCATCATCAACTTCCTTTACATAATCAACAAACTTATTCCCAAACTCTTTTGTTTGATAATACATTGCCATCAAGTCGTTATATGTTAATGGTTTACCATCCAATACCATAACAGCAGTTCTATCCTTGAAAACACATTTTAATGCTCTAAAAAAATTTGCTGACATCGCAAAATCATCTTTTGTTATTGCATTATATTGCAAATTCAAGTTTTTAAACAATTCTTTACTAAAAGGAATCGCATCTGCAGAGACCAAACAACCTTTTTTATTAACTGATTTGATTGTATCTAACACAACCTTTTTGATTGCAAGCTCAACTTCCTTTTCTTGTAAATTTTCCATACACTACTCCCTTTTATATCTAATTATAAATCAATATAAAATCATTGTCAAGATTAAACATTTTTCGTTTCTATATGTAAAAAAGTGGCAAATGCCACTCTTTTTAATATTGAATACCCCACAAAACGATATGTTTTGCATCTTTTCCACAAACAACACATTTGTCGCCATCTTTAACTTTTTCATCAAGAATACAACGACTTTTTGTTCCACGAATTTCTTTCATCTTTATTTCGCAATTTTCATCTCCACACCAAGGAGCTTTAACAAAACCTGGGTGTTTTTCCATTATTTCTTTCACTTCATCAAATGTTTTTGCTGTGAATGTAAGTTCTTCCATTCTCTTTTTTGCAGTTTCAAAAAGATTTGTTTGAATTTTGTCCATTAAGTCTTTTACTTCATTAACAATATCACAATCCTTTGAAACATTTATCTTTTCTCTTGTATCACGACGAGCAAGAGTGATTTGTCCATTTTCCAAATCTCTTTTTCCAATCTCGACACGAACAGGAATACCATTAACTTCGTGTTCTGCGAATTTGAACCCTGGAGATTTTTCAGTTAAGTCAACAAATGAAACAATATCAGCATCAAGCAATTTTTTATTAATATTTTGGCATAAAGAAATAACTTCTTCATCTGTTCCAATAGGAACGATTGCAACTTGTCTTGGAGCGATTTTTGGTGGCAAAACAAGTCCGTTTTCATCACTGTGAACCATAATTAATCCACCAATCATTCTTGTTGTGCTACCCCAAGATGTTTGATACGCATATTCCCATTCGTTGTTACGATTAAGGAATTTTATATCATATGCCTTGCTAAATTTTTGTCCAAAATAGTGGCTTGTGGCACTTTGAAGTGCCACACCGTTATGCATAAGTGCTTCACAAGTATATGTTGTTTCTGCACCTGCAAATTTTTCTTTTTCTGTTTTTTTGCCTGTAATTACAGGAATTGCCAAATATTCTTCAAAAAATTTTTTGTAAACATTTAGCATAGTTTCAGTTTCTTCAATGGCTTCTTTTGCTGTTTCGTGAATTGTGTGTCCTTCTTGCCATAAAAATTCACGAGTACGAAGAAATGGTCTTGTTTCCTTTTCCCAACGCATAACACTGCACCATTGGTTATATTTTTTTGGCAAATCACGATAAGATTTTACCTTTAAAGCATAATAATCACTAAACAAAGTTTCACTTGTTGGTCTTATTGCCAATCTTTCATCAAGTGTGTTTTGTCCACCAACAGTAACCCATGCACATTCAGGAGCAAAACCTTCAATAAGTTCGCCTTCCTTTTTTAACAAACTTTCTGGAATAAGCATTGGCATATATACATTTTGATGACCTAATTTTTTAAACATTCTGTCAAGTGTTTCTTGCATCTTTTCCCAAATTGCATATCCATTCGGTTCAAAAACAATACACCCTTTTGTGTTTGAATATTCGGCAAGTTTTGCAGCCTTTACAACATCTGTGTACCATTGTGCAAAATCTTCATCTCTTGGTGTTATTGCTTTATTTTTCATTTTTTCCTCTCTTTTAAAATCTTTTTCATTATACCACACAATGCAATTTTTGCAACTTTTTTATTAGTAGATTAGTAAAATACAATATATGGGTATTTACAAATAAGATAATTAGTGATAAAATATTCACACAAAAATCACTTTACAAAGGAGAGAGCCTATGGCACAATTATCAAAATATCACAGAGTTCACAAGTTTCCAAACGGAGCAACTTTAATTTATTATAAACACAACAAAAATAACACAACACAATTTTATGTTGGATTTTTGGGCGGTGCACAAATGGATGTTATTCCCGGCACAGCACACTTTTGCGAACATATGCTTATAAAAGAATCAAAAAAATATACACAACAATACATTGCACAAGAATTAAAATCTTCGGGAATAGAAAGTAATGCATTTACTTCAAATGACTATCTTATGTTTTATGGCGACTGCCCAAATACAAACATAGACACTTGCCTTAAACTTTACTCCAACTTACTTTTTAACACAAAATTTAAGAAAGACTCTATTGACCTTGAAAGAAAAGCCATTGACGAAGAAATAAATATGTATGATGGTGGAGATGACGAAGGCGATTATAATACATTTAGTGAAATGATAAACCAAATCACCGTTCCAAAGAATATTGACCATGACATTCTTGGTTCACATGAAGACATTGCAAAAATTGATGAAAAAGCTTTGCAAGACTTTATTGATAGAGATTTTGTATCTGAAAATATGGTTATGACAGTTGTCAGCAATTTAGACTTTGACACAATAAAAGAAAAAATGGAAAAATATTTTGTAGCAAAAGCAAAATCTGACCCAAGCAAAAGATATAGATATGAAAAAACAAAATATTTTGACCCATCAAACTATATTTTTAAAACAAATATTCCAAACCAACACACTGTTGAAATTGCAATCTCGTATATGTCAAGAAAACCCGAAAGAGAAACTCACCTATTTAGTTATGTAGAAAACTTTATATTCAACGACTTTGCCGGTAGACTTTTAAACGAACTTAGGACAAAGCATGGCCTTGTTTACACTGCCCAATATTTACCTTATCTACTTCCAAACAATATGTCACTTAACTCATTCTATGCCCTAACAAGTAAAGACAAGGTTAACGAAGCAATTGATGCTCTTGGAAAAATTATTACTGAAATTGCAAGCAAAGGTATCACACAAGAAGAATTAGACAAATGCAAAAATATGATTCTTGTTCGTGAAATGGATAGAAAGAACCTTACAAAAACAATCAATCCAATGACAATTTTTAGTAGATGGCTTGAAGGAACGGAAGTATTCTTTAACAACCAAATTCACAGGGTAAAAGAACTTACGTTGGACCAAGTGAATAAATACTTAAAAGACACATATTCAAACACAAATGTTATGGTTTCAATTAAAGGTGCTTTACCAAAAAATTGTTATTCAACATATGAAATACAAAAGAAATTAAATGCAAAACTCTCTCAAGTTTATTTCGATTATGCAACAGAAAAATTTTATGACTATAAAGATGATAGCCAAATAACAAAGAAAAAAGCTTTTGAAATTTTGACAGGAATTACTCAAAGAGAAAAATGGTCAAATGTATGCTTTGTTGCTGACAATACAAATGGTCATGCAAGTGATGTAGAAATCACACCAGAATTACAGCAAGCAGTATATGACCAACTTTTAAGTGAATTAAGTATTGTTGATAAAGTAAATTTGACCAATGCGTTATTAAAAAATTTACATATAGATTTCCAATTAACAATTCAACCACCAGAAGGACAAACTGAAAAAACTGATGATGAAACAAGTCAGGAAGAAAATCAAACACAAGAACCTAATACTGATGAATTGGAAAATGATTATGATAATACCAATGATAATGTATCAACAATGGAAGATGAAGATGACCTTGATGATAGTGAAGATTATTCATATTAGATATGAAAAAAGACTTTGAAATTTATTCAAAGTCTTTTTTATTAATTGTTGTTATCTTCTTCATCTTTAAAAGATGTAACAGTATAGTTTGCGTTTTTGTTTGGTTTTTGTTCTTCAACTTGTTCTGTTGATTGTTGCAAAGTTGATTCTTCTTGATTTGTATTTTCTTCATTGTAAGTTATTTGTTTGTCAAAAGTTACATTTTGATTATTTTCTGAAACATTATTTGCTTCTTCTTTTTTGTTTTCATACTTCTTTTCTTCATTTTTTTGTTTCATTTTTGCAACTACCCTTGGGTTAAACAATATTACAAAAGGTAAAAATACTAACATACTTGCAATCAAAATTGCCAATATATCTTTTAATTCCATTGCTAATAATTCCATATTTATCTCCCTAAATATTTAATTTAATTTCGTATAATAATATAGCACAAGTATAATAAAAATACAATAGCAAGTTAAAATTTATGTAAAAATTTGCAATTTTATTTGGTCTAGCATAAAATATAAGTATGAATAATAATTTAAAAAGCATTGAAAAATTAATTGGTAACACTCCCCTAGTTTGCATTGAATACAAATTCAAAAATCAAACAAGACATATGTTTGCCAAACTTGAATGGTTTAATTTAACTGGTAGCATAAAAGATAGGTCAGCATTTGAAATAATAAAAGATGCGTATAAAACTGGGAAATTAAAAGAAAATCAACCAATTTGCGAAGTAACATCTGGCAATATGGGAATTTCACTTTGTGCAATTGCAAAAATAACACATAACCCAATTATCATTTGCATACCAAAAAATATGAGTATTGAGCGAATAAAATTGTTAAGAAGTTTTGGAGCAAAAGTTGAACTTTTGGACAATTTTCCACAATGTTTTGAAAAAGCAAACGAGTATAAAAAGCAAGGAGCTTATCTTTGCAAACAATTTGAAAACAAAAGTAACATAAAAGCACAAACAAAAACAGCAAAAGAAATTGCAAAAAAACTTGATAATATTCCAACTTTTGTTAGTGGTGTTGGAACTGGTGGAACTCTTATTGGCATTGGGAAATATTTAAAGAAAAAATACAACACAAAAATAATCGCCATTGACCCAAAAGAAGCAAAACTTCTCAAATGTGGAAAAAGTCAAGGCAAGCACAAAATTCAAGGGTTGAGTGATGAAATTATCCCTAAACTATATGATAAAACTATAATTGATGAAATTATTGAAATTGCAAGTGATGATGCAATATGTATGGCAAGAAAATTATGCAAAGAATTGGGACTTAATGTTGGAATAAGCAGTGGAGCAAACTTTTTGGGTTGCGTATTATCTAATCAAGAGTCTTGCACAACCGTTTTTGCTGATGACAACAAAAAATATCTTTCAACTGACCTTACAAACGATGAAATTAAATCTGATTTGGTAGATAACATTGAACTTATAAAATATAGCATTGTATAACAAAAAGTAGAGTTTTTTATCACTCTACTTTTTATTTAATATTTTAAAGACAATTAATTTTCTTGATTTTATAAAGTTATTTTCTTTTGTTGCAATTTTACACCCTATTTGCTATACTCTTTTTGCTAGGAGAAAATTATGGAAAAAGCAGAAATAAAAGAGATTTATTCTCACCTTGAAAGTTTTTCAGGCAAAGAAATTGAAGTTTCAGGTTGGGTAAAAAGTGTTAGAGCAAGCAAAGAATTTGGGTTTATTGACCTTATGGACGGCACTTGTTTTAAGAGTTGCCAAGTGGTATTTTTTGCAAATAGTGATGTAAACTTTGATGAAGTTTCAAAACTTAACACTGGTTCAACAATTATTGTTAAAGGTAAAGTGTTATTAACTCCAGAAAATAAACAACCATTTGAAATTCAAGCACAAAGTGTTGACATTTTCTGCAAAACAGATGAAACTTATCCACTTCAAAAGAAAAGACATTCTATTGAGTATCTTCGTGAAATTGCGTATTTAAGACCAAGAACAAACTTATTCCAAGCAGTGTTTAGAGTAAGAAGTATTGCTGCAATGGCAATTCATGAGTATTTTCAAAGTAATGGATATTTGTATGTAAACACTCCACTTATCACAACTGCTGACTGTGAAGGAAGTGACCAAATGTTCAAAATCACAACTTTTGACTTTGATAATCTTCCAAAAACAAAAGACGGAAAAGTTGATTTTTCAAAAGATTTGTTTGGCGAAAAAGCAATGATTACCGGAAGCGGACAACTTCATGGCGAAACATTTGCTCAAGCATTTTCAAAAATATACACTTTTGGCCCAACATTTAGAACAGAAAACTCAAACACAAAAACTCACGCAAACGAATTTTGGATGATTGAACCCGAAATTGCTTTTTGTGATTTGAAACAACTTATGGATATTGAAGAAGATATGCTTAAGTCTGTTGTAAAATATGTTATGGACACCTGCCCTGACGAACTCGCTTTTCTTGATAGTTTTGTTTCAAAAGGTTTGGTTGAAAAACTTGAAAGATTGCTTTCCAGCAAGTTTACAAGAATTGACCACAAAGAAGCCATCGACATTTTGCAAAAAGCAAATGTAAAATGGGAATTTGAGCCAAAGCAAGGCGAAGATATTGCAAAGGAACACGAAAAATACTTAACAGAATACTTTAATGGTCCTGTATTTATCAAAAATTGGCCAAAAGACATCAAAGCATATTATATGAAATTAAACCCAGATGGCAAAACTGTTGCTGCCGTTGACTTGGAAGTCCCAGGTTCTGGCGAACTTATGGGCGGAAGCCAAAGAGAAGAAGATTACGACAAAATTGTTTCAAGATGCAAAGGAATGGGTGTTGATACACAAAAAATTGATTGGTATTTGAATCTTCGTAAATTTGGTTCATGCATTCACTCTGGATTTGGAATGGGCTTTGAAAGACTTGTTATGTATCTAACAGGAGTTGACAACATTCGTGATGTTATTCCTTACCCAAGAACCCCAAATAACTGTCAATATTAATAAAAAAATTCCACAAAAAGTGGAATTTTTTATTATTTAACGACTATTTCATCGTTTGCAACATCAACAGTTATTGTTGAATTTGGAGCAAGGTCATTTGCAAGCATATATTTTGCAATAAATGTTTCAACATTGTTTTGAATAAATCTCTTTAATGGTCTTGCACCAAAAGCAACATCGTAGCCATTGTCAACGATAAATTGTTTTGCTTTATCTGTTACTTTTAATGTAATTTGTCTGTCTTGGAGTCTATTTTCAAGACCTTTGAGTAACAAATCAACAATGCTTACAATTTCAGTTTTTGTTAACGGCTTAAAGAATATAATTTCATCAAGTCTGTTCAAAAACTCTGGCCTAAATTGCATTTTTAACATTTTTTGTACTTGTTCGATTGCTTCATTTGATAATGTTCCATCTTCTTTTATTCCGTTCATAATTGCATCAGCACCAAGGTTTGATGTCATTATTATAATTGTGTTTTTAAAGTCAACAGTAACACCTTGACCATCTGTAACACGACCATCATCAAGAATCTGAAGAAGAACATTAAATACATCTGGGTGTGCTTTTTCTATTTCATCAAAAAGTACAACAGAATAAGGTTTTCTCTTTACTTGTTCGGTAAGTTGACCACCCTCTTCATAACCAACATATCCTGGTGGAGCACCTATCAAACGAGTAACACTAAACTTTTCCATATACTCACTCATATCAATACGGATTAAGTTCTTTTCGCTATCAAACAAGTTTGCACAAAGTGCTTTTGTGAGTTCAGTTTTACCAACACCTGTTGGACCTAGGAACATAAATGAACCGATTGGTCTGTTTGGGTCTTGAATACCTGCTCTTGAACGAATAATTGCATCACTCACTTTTTCAACTGCATCATCTTGACCAATAACTCTCTTGTGAAGTTCATCAGCAAGATGTAACAATTTATCTTTATCACTTTGCATAAGTTTTGTAAGTGGAATTTGTGTCCAACGAGAAACAATTTCTGCGATTTCTTCATCAGTAACTTTACTCTTTAACAAGTTGTTGTTTTGTTCCAAATTTTCTAGTTCAGCCAACTCTTTTTGAAGTTCTGGCAAAGTTTTGTATTTAAGTTCTGCGGCTTTGCTTAAATCATAATCTCTTTCTGATTTTTCGATTGCAAGATTTGTTTGTTCAATTTTTGCTTTTAAATTGTTAATTTTGTTAATATTTTCTTTTTCTTTTTGCCATTTTGCCGACATTGTATCAAATTTTTCTTTTAACTCGTTATACTCTTTTGTGATGTCGTCTAAATGTTGTTTTGAAAGTTTATCTGTTTCTTTTTTAAGTGCTGTTTGTTCAATTTCAAGTTGTATCATTTTGTGTTTAATGTCGTCCATTTCGCTTGGCATACTATCAATTTCGCTCTTTACCATTGCACATGCTTCATCAACAAGGTCAATCGCTTTATCTGGTAAAAATCTGTCAGTAATGTATCTGTTTGAAAGTACTGCTGCCGAAATTAATGCACTATCGCTAATTTTTACACCATGGAAAACTTCATATCTTTCTTTTAATCCACGCAAAATTGAAATTGTATCTTCAACGGTTGGTTCGTTTACCATTACTGGTTGGAATCTTCTTTCAAGTGCTGGATCTTTTTCAATATATTTGTGATATTCATTTAATGTTGTTGCACCAATGCAGTGAAGTTCACCACGAGCAAGCATAGGTTTTAATAGGTTACCTGCGTCCATTGCACCATCAGTTTTTCCTGCACCAACGATTGTGTGAAGTTCATCAATAAACATAATGATTTCACCTTCACTCTTTTTGATTTCGTTAAGAACTGCTTTTAATCTTTCTTCAAATTCTCCACGATATTTTGCACCAGCAACTAATGCCCCAAGGTCAAGAGAAAATAACTTTCTGTTTTTCAAACTGCTTGGGACATCTCCCTTTGCAATTCTTATTGCAAGACCTTCAACTATTGCTGTTTTACCAACACCTGCTTCACCAATAAGCACTGGGTTATTTTTTGTTTTTCTTGAAAGAATACGAATTGTATTTCTTATTTCATTATCCCTGCCAATAACAGGGTCAATTTTTTGGCTTTTTGCCAAACTTACAAGTTCTGTACCATATTTTTCCAAAACATTGTAGGTATCTTCTGGATTGTCAGTTGTCACTTTTGCACCTCCCCTTACTTTTGCAAGTTCTTTAACAAACTTATCCTTTGTTATTGTATATTCACGATAAATTCGACTTAAATTATCTCCAAGACAGTCAAAACTTGCCAAAAATAAATGTTCGATTGAAACATATTCATCTTGCATATTTTTTGCAATATTTTCTGCCAAATTAAATAATTTCACCAAATTATTAGATGGATAAACTTCACTTTGCCCACTAACTTTTGGCATATTTTTTATTGTATTTAGTAAACTCAATTTTAGACCATTTGTGTCAATATTACATTTTTCCAAAATCTCATAAATGAGTGTTTTATTGTCTAGCATAGAATATATCAAATGTTCAACTTCTATTTGTGAATTTTCGTATGTTCTTGCCAAACTGCTGGATGCATTGATAACATTGGCACTTGTCTGTGTGTATTTATCAAAATTCATAATGCCTCCCTTGATAACTTAGTATGTCAAAATTTGATTTTTTATCAATATTTGACC
>CAMEUD010000025.1 GCA_945937975.1 uncultured Clostridia bacterium | reverse complement strand
CTTATTATCTTTAAAAAACGAATTTTTTTAAAGTAGTAGTTTGATAGTTGTTTGTCTTTCGCATCATTAGTATGGCAAGTTACATAAATATTATTTAACTCAGGTACTTTTCCTGTGATTTTTGTTATAATCAAAGTATGGTGAAAAACATCACCTTTTTGTAACATTTGAACAACATCACCAACTTCAAGTTTATCAATGGTAACAACTTTTGCCTTAATTCCCACTGATTTGGTATTTGTTATTGCATAGTTAAAAAATTCATTAACGCCAGAAAAACTAGGACTTCTTTTAGTTAATGAAACATAATACCAGCCATTAGGTGAGTAGTCCATAGGTATTGAACCATAATACAAACATTGTGAAATAAAATTTGTACAATCTCCACCAAGACTGTCAAAATTATAAAATTTTGGATTTCTTTTATTCCAAAACTCATACGCATAGTCTATTGCTTTTTGCCTTAAATACATATTGTTATTTATGAATAAAGTAAATTTATGTTTCTTAAAGCATAAAAAAAGATATGCAAATTTGTGCATACCTTGTTTTGTTAGTCATTAACTGTTTCTTTTTCTTTATTTTCTTCTTGATTTAATACTTGAGAATTTTGTTGCTTTAACAAATCTCTAATTTCTTTCAATAAGTCTTCTTGTGTTGGATTTTCTGCTTTTTGTTTTGCATCTTCAAGTGCTTTTTGTTGTTTTGCAATGTTTAATTTTTCTTCTCTTAATTTTGCTGTTTCTGCCAAAAGAATTTTTGTATCTTTCATATCAATATTTTTTTCTTTTAATTCTTTTCTTTCTTGTCTTGTAGGGAAATTTGATCTAACTTTTTTAAAGCCTTGTTCCATACTGTTAAATGCTTTTAAAATACAAAATAGAATAAATGCAATTAAGAAGAAATCAATTACAGCAGTTATAAGTGAACCCCAATCAATATAAATACTGTTTGCAAGGTCTATAACTTGATTTCCAGCACCATCAATAGTGTATGCCTTTTTTAAGAATGTATAAATTGCATCAAGACCATTCCCACCTGTTATTATTGCAAGTAACCAGTTAATAAGTGGCATAATGATTTTGTTTGTAAGAGATGTTACTATTGCGGTGAATGCACTAGCGATAATAACACCAATAGCCATATCAACAACATTTCCACGACTTATGAATTTTTTAAATTCATTCCAGAATTTTTTCATTTTTACTCCTTTGTTAATCGGTATTATTTTAGACATTAAACTAGTTTATGTCAATAATATTTTTCTTTTTTAAATATTATTTTGTTAAATAGTAAAAAATATAATAAAAATTCATTTATAAAGAGAAAAATTAATAACAAAAATTATTTGCAATTAGATTTTATATAATATATAATAAAAATGAATTTTAATATATAGGGTAGTTGTTATGAATCAAAAAAGAGAAATGCCAGAGAATATTAGAAAAATGTTTGAGCAAAGAAAACTTGCTTCAAATAATTCTTCCAATGCTCCTGTACAACCAGTGGCAGAACAAATCAAGCCTTCTAGTCCAGATGCCGAAGAAATCAAAGGAGAAGTTAAAACTGAACAAAAAGAACAAATTTCTCAAAACAACGATTTAGTAGATAACACAAAAAATGACATCACACAAGATTTGAATAATGAAGTTGTGAATGACCAACCTATAGAGCAACCAAAACAAGATAAAGATAAAAAAGCAAAAATAGCAAAACCTAAAAAAGAGAAAATTGTAAAAGAAAAGAAACAAAAAGAACAAAAGGAAAAGAAGAAACTTTCAAAAAAAGCAAAAACAATCATAACAATTTCTGCTATTGCATTTGTATTAATTATTGCTGTTATTGTGTTAGTAATTATGCTTATTCCAAAAGTGGAAAAAATGAATGCTCCAAAATTGAAAGTATACACACTTTCAAATCAAGTTATGTTTTACGTTGATGAAAATGAAAATGCCGATTATTATGAATTTTATATTCAAAAATCAGGTGACACTGCAAAAAGAATACCAAGTCAAAGCAATGTAATTTATATAAGTTCAATGCTAAACAATCCAAATGACCCAAAGAGTTTGGGGGAATATACAATTTGGGCAAGATATGGTTCAAAAAACGAAAAAGCAGTTTCGGATATAAGCAATAAAGAAAAAGTCACATACACAAAGCAATTAGACAAAATTAATGATGCAACACTTAATTTAGAAACAAATGAATTAACATTTTCAAGAGTAAATAATGCCATATCTTACAGAATATATTATGGTGCAGGCGAAAATGAATTTATCACTCAGGTCAATCCAACTTCAAGCTCTATTGATGTAATTACTGTAAACTTGGCAAACAAACTAAAAGCAGGAAATTATAATTTGATGATTCAGGCAATAGCAAGCACTGGTGAAAATAGTTACTATACAAATAGTGAATTATCAAAATCAATTGAATTTATTTACAAAACAAAATTAGAACCAATAAAAACAGCCACTTTCAAGAAATCTACTTCAAATATAAAAATCACTTTGGACAAAAACAAAACAAACACAAGCAAGTTTAAGATTATTATCAATTTTTCAACTGCATCAAGCCCTTTGACAGTTGAAAAAGAGTTTGATAGTATTGCCGACAGTCAGGTTCTTGACTTATCTCAAATACTTTCAAAATATTCAAAAACCGCAAGTGAAATTGCGAGTATATCAGTTATTGCTGTTGGCAGTGGATACATTGAGGACTCAACTGCAATATCAGCAACGATAAATGATTAAAGTATAATTTAATAACAAAAAAAACATACTATCAAAAAAGGTGGTATGTTTTTTGATTGAGATTGAAAATATAAAAAAACAACTAAACAATAATCCAGATATTTCTGTTAGAGAACTAAATGTATCTAACAAAAATATTTCACTTGTATTTTTAAAAAGCACAATTGACAAAATGCTTTTTGTTCAGTCCGTTTTATCGCCAATATTATCACATAAAGGGGAAATCTCTTTTGACATATTGCAAAAACAAATATTAAGTGTTATTGATGTAGAAAAAATCAATAAAAATTATGTTGAAAACATAATAAAAAATAAAGTGTTGATTTTTATTGAAGGTGAAGAAGGTGCTTTGTCAATAGACATGGAACTTTTGCCGGCAAGGCAACCAAACGAACCACCAACTTCTCCAACAATACAAGGCCCAAGAGAAGGTTTTACCGAAAGTATAAAAACCAATTTGGCACTACTTCGAAAGCAATGCCAATCAAAACATCTTGTAATAAAAAATTATTTTGTTGGAGCACTTACTCACACGCAAATAAGTGTGGTGTATATTGATAATATCGCCGATAAAAAAATTGTAAAAAGTATTATTGACAAAATTAAAAAAATCAACACTGACGGGATTGTTGATTCTCACTATCTTATTGAATATTTATCAAAAAGACCAAACGGACTTTTTGAGCAGTTCGGGACAAATGAAAAACCCGACATTGTAACTGCAAAAATGCTTGAAGGCAGAGTCGCTATTTTTGTTGATGGCACGCCAATAGTTTTAACAGTGCCATATGTTTTTATTGAAGATTTGCAAAATAGCAACGACTATTACACAAATTCGCATTATGCAACATTTGTAAGATATATTCGTTCATTTGGTCTTATTTTGGCAACCATTGTGCCGGGGCTTTATGCAAGTTTTAGGTTATATCATTACAAAATTGTCCCATTAAAATACATAATCACAATAAATGCAACAACACAAAATTTACCATTTACTCCAATAATTGAATTGCTGTTTATTTTGATATTATTTCAAATTTTGTATGAGGTTAGTTTAAGATTGCCAAGATATTTGGGGCTTGCAACAAGTATTGTAGGTGCTTTGGTCCTTGGCGATACAGGTGTGCAAGCAGGGTTAATTTCACCACCAGGAATTATAATTATTGCACTAAGCCTTATTTCGATGTATACAATTCCAACACAAGCACCACAACTAACTATATTAAGATTTGTGTTTTTGATTATTGGTGGCACACTTGGACTTTTGGGAATAGTAGGCGGAATAATATATTTTGTAAACTACCTAAACACATTAAATGAATATAACACTCCATATCTTGCACCTTATGCACCAAGAATCAAAGATGACCTAAAAGATGCTTTGCATAGAAAACCTATGGGCGAAATGAAACAAAGACCAAAAAGTATCCCAAATAATGATGAAATAAGGGGAATTGAAAAAAATAATGAATGACCAAATAACTGTAAAGCAAGCAGGCTCTTTATGTGCAATCTCAATGCTTGCACTTAAACTTGTAACCTTGCCATCAATTTTATATCAACAAGCAAAAACATCAGGACTGATTTCTGCGTTTTGCTTATTTTTGATTGATTTTTTTGGTTTGTTTTTAATCTTAAAACTAAAACAAAAATTCCCAAATATGTCATTGTATGAATTATTGTGTAAAGCAATTGGCAAAATTTTTGCAAAAGCAATATATATCATCTTGTACTTTTTCTTGCTTTTAAAACTAATTTTTATTATCAACGAAGCAGTTTCTTACACACAATCAATTGTTGATGAAGAGTTTACTAATATAATGTTTTTGATGTGTTTTTTGCCGGTAATTTCGGCAGTAGCACACTCGGGGTTAAAAAGTACGGCAAGAACATGTGAAGTTGGTTTTATATTTGTAATATTTGGGTTTATAGTTTGTTTGTTTTTGTCTGAAACAACAACATCATTTATGAAATTAAGTTCAATTTTTGAATCGTCACCGCTTAAAATTTTGTCATCATCATTTTCAACATCAATATGGTTTTTTGACTTTTTGTTTTTGCTTATTATTATGGACAAAATAAAGGTGGAAAAAAATCTGATAAAACGATTTTTTAATTTAATTATTTTTGTTTTTATTATATTATTTATTTTTTATATTATTTATTTTAGATTATTTAGGAATACAGCATTTTTACATAAAAATGCTATTGCCGATGTTACTCAATATAATAGGAATATCGGAAATGTTGGAAATATTGATATCATTTCAATATTAGTTTATTTATTTATAATTTATTTTCAGGGTGCAATATATATGTCTTGCTTGAGAATTTGTTTTGAAAAAATTATTGGGGAAATAAATCCAACATGGGCAATAATTTTTGCTGACATTATACTTGTTATTTTACAGTATTTTATTTTCTATAATTTGGAAATTACAATTAACTTTTACATGGCATATTTCAAATTTGTTTGGCCATTTTTGTGGCTAATGCTTTTGCTACTATTTTTTATGAAAGGAGAAAATAAAAATGATAGGAAGAATAAAAGCCATATTAAAAGCTAGTAGCAAATCTTTAATGTTTACCTATTTCATGATTGTAATGATTGTTTTGCTACCGAATGCACTTGTAATGCCATCTCAAAGTTTTAAAAGTCAAATTATTACGGCAATAGGCATTGATGGAACAACTAACGATATTGAAATGTCAGTTTTGGCACTTTCTAACATATCAAAAGACAATATGAATGAATCCACAAAAGTTATTTCTGGAAAAGGCAGTACAGTTGCAAATGCAGTTTTTTCAATAGAACGACAGGTTGGAAGAAGTTTAAAAATGGGGCATGTTGGATACATTGTTTTGTCAAAAAGTTTAACAAACGATGACATAACAAAAATTTTGAATAACCTTATAATAACAACAAAATTGCCTGACACAATTTCTCTTGTCATTTGTGAAGATTCGGCAAAAAGTGTGCTTGATAGTGCAAGCAAGTTGGAACAAACATCTTCATATAAATTTAGAGAAATGCTACAAAATGAGTATAATGAAGATTTTGCACAAGAAACAAGTCTTGATGCATTTTTAAAAGGTTATTACAGTCCAAATGCATCTTCAAGTTTGGGCTATGTTTCTTTGACAAAAAATGAACTTTTGGGTGTTGAAGCCGATAATTCATCTGGCGAAGAACAAAACCCTGATTCAAGTGAAAATAGCAAAGAAAATACTAATTCTCAAAACAGTAGTGGGCAAAATAATGTTTTGGAATATAGCAACAGACAATCAGTTTTTAAAAATGGAAAATTTAGGTACATACTCTCAAACGAAGAAACTGAAGGACTTAATTTTATTGTTGAAAATAATTTACAAAAATTGATTACCATAAACGACATAAATTCACAAGGTCTAATTGACGGAAAAATAACCTTTGATGTTATTTCGGAA
Source organism: uncultured Clostridia bacterium (assembly GCA_945937975.1). Taxonomy (GTDB): domain Bacteria; phylum Bacillota; class Clostridia; order Christensenellales; family UBA1242; genus UBA5893. Next base: position 7,248 of record CAMEUD010000025.1, on the reverse strand, counting down.
AAACTGACAGTAAGTACTTCAATAAATAACAACAAACCACAAATTTTGTATAATATTGCACTAAAATTAAAGGTAATGGAAGTAATAAGCAAAAATGAAAATAAAATTGCGGAAGATAGACTTGTTATTGATGATGAAATTAGCAACAAAATAAATCAATATGTTAAACAAAAAATATCCATGCTTATTACAAAAATAAAACAAGAAAAAACTGATATAGCAAACATCTATAACTACTTTGAATCCGAAAACTATTCAAAACTAATGTCGTTTTTAAACACTTTGCAAGACAAAGATGATTATTTGTCGTATGTACAAGTTAAGGTAAATGTAAGGTCAAAACTTTCAACAAATTAGCAAAAAACTATTTGTCTTATTTCCTTTTTATGATATACTTACATAAAAGGAAAAAATTATGGGATTATTTAAAAAATTAAAGACAAAAATAATTGAACCACAAATTCATGAAACTGAAGACAATTTGTCTTTAACAACTGGAGCACATATTTTGTTTGGTTGCAAAAATGTTACACTTTCTGGAAACGCAGTTGTTCTTGAAACAACAGATAGTAATTTTTTAAGTTTAACAAACAAAGCAAAAATCAAGGTAATGCATAATGGCGAAATTGATTTTATTGCCGACAATTCAAAAATTGAATATATAGAAACTGGAAAAATTAACAGAGTAAAAGATAAAGCAAGGATAACAACAATTGAAAATTGTGATATAGATTATGTAAGCAACAAGGCAAGAATTGGAACACTTAATAATGGTTTTATAAAATTTTTGGAAGACAATACAAAAATAGATACAATCAACAATTGCCAAATTTTTTATGTTCGCAATAATGCAAGAATTGGCACATTGAATAACGGAACAATTGTTGGACTTTTAGATAATTCGCAAATCACAACCATAAACCATGGGAAAATAAATTACATATTAGGAAGTAGTGTTGTGCATACAATGAATATGGGTGATGTTTTGGAACTTTGCGATTCAAGTGAAATTGAAACACTTATGGGGGGAACAGTTTCAAGAATTTTGGGTTATTCTATGATAAGCCAACAAATTGGTGGCAGAGTAAAAGAAAAAACAGGTAATGCAATAATTGCATACACACAAAAACCTAGCAAACAATCAACAAAACAACAACCAAAACAAAAAGTAGAAAAAGCCGAACAACAAACAATAGATAGTGGAGAAGCAAAATAAATGTGGGATGTGTTACTTGATTCATTTTTAGACACACTAAAGATTATTCCAATACTTTATTTGGTATATTTACTTGTTAGTTATTTAGGTCATAACACAAACAATAAATATGCAAAAATAATGTCAAAAACAAAAAAATATGGGCCACTTATCGGTGGGGCATTAGGATGTGTTCCCCAATGTGGTTTCAGTGTTGTTATGGCAGACTTATATTCTCAAAAAGCAATAACTGTTGGAACGCTTGTTGCTGTTATGCTTGCAACCAGTGATGAAGCAATACCAATTATGATTTCACATCCAGAGCATATTTTAGAAATGCTAATACTTATCGGTATAAAATTTGTAATCGCAGTTGGTTTTGGTTATATCTTTGATTTAACATTAAAGATGTTTAGCAAAAAGCAGGAAGTTGTATCAAATGTTTTTGAAGAAGAGCATAATCATGATTGCGAACTTACTTCTTGCTCACATAAACATATAATACATAATTGTCAAGAAGAACAAAATGAACAAAATTGCAAAGAGCATAAGCATGAAGGGCATAATTGTGTTGATAACATTTTTCTTGATGCGTTGATGCATACTTTGGAAATTGCAGGATTTTTGTTTATTGCAACATTTATAATTGGACTCATTATTCACTATGCAGGAATGGAAAATATATCAAAAATTTTCACTTCAAACAAATATGTACAACCTTTTATTGCAGGTCTTGTTGGGCTTATTCCTTCTTGTGCATCAAGTGTATTTTTGGTTGAATTTTATATTGCAGGTGGCATTAGTTTTGGTGCTATGCTTGCAGGTCTTTGCAGTGGTAGTGGAATTGCACTTGTTGTGTTATTTACAAAGAATAAAAAACACACACTATCAAATATCGCAATAATGGTATTATTGTATCTTATTGGCAGTGTGTGTGGGCTTATTTGCTCATTAATTATTTAAAGTTTTTATATATTCACTAGCTTTTTTTAACGCCATACTTCTGGCGTTAATTTTTAATTTATCTTCATCACAAAGGCAAGCAACACTTTGACCATTTGATGTTTCAGTAATTTCATCAAATCCAAAATTGTTATCTCCAATTTTCTTTTACAAGATATGAGAGTTAAATTCGCCAGTAAAGGTTTTAACTATACCTTTATAAGAAACGGCAATAACACATTTAATAGTACATGCTCTTTTTTCATATGGCAAACCTTTCATTTTTTCAAGAATATAATCGTTCCTTTTATTAAAAATGGCTTCTTATTGAAGCCATTTTTTTACTTTGCTAATTCAAAAGTGTCCTTTATTTCCAATATGCCTTTTTTATTTTTGATATTTAATTTATTCACAGTTGAACCATTGCCAATTGTAATATTCCCTTTTTCTTTTAATGATTCTTTATTAGGAATTCCGTCGGCGAATCGTGGAGTTTTTCCACATGCATACTCAATATTAAATTCAAGATTATTGTTAAAGTTTACAACAATGTTTCCTTTTTCTGTTGAAATTTCATTTTCTAACAAAACATTGTTATAGTTCGCAACAATATCTCCAGAGTTTGTTTTCAAAGTAGAAAGGTTACCAGAGAATTCTTGACTTTCAGAATTATCAGGGTTAAATGTAACTTCAATCTTACCACTGTCAGTTTCTATATAAGAAATTGAAAATGCTTGACCAATTTTTACATTTCCAGAGCTTGTGATAATTCTTGCTCTTGCATATAATTTATCTATTGTAATATTTGATGTGTTAGCTTTTGGAAGAAGTACATATCCATAAGCTTCACCAATTTGAATATTTGAAATATTTACTCTTCCACTGCAACTAAATTCTCCTGTGATTTTATTAATTGAGATAACACCACTTTTTGCATCATAAACCATCTTTCCATTAATTTCAGTTATTTTTACTGCAGATGATTCAGATATTAATTTTAATTCATTTGAACATATGATTTTATTTAAAACAATTTTTGCATTATCTGTTTGAATTTCAAAATTATTTAGGTCCAAAGTTCCTAATTGTCTTATTTCACCATTTTTTGAAATTATTTTTACATCTTTTGTAAATGAAATCTTTGAGTTTAGTTGAATTGTAGATGAGCTTTCGCTTGTTACAGATAAATTCCTAAATGTATATGAATAACTTTCTGTATTACCAAGAATAACTTTTGATTTGTTTGTTTTGATTTCCAAATCTACATTTCGCATATCAAAAGTGTCGGGAAGTGAAAGCACAACTCTTGAAGCATTTGAAAACCATAAAGCACATTCAGGTCCAAGAACTTTTATTGTGTAAGTTCTTGTTTCTTTGTCGAATGTGTTAGTTACTTCTGCCTCTTTCCTTTGTTCATGTTTAGAAAGTCCAGAATAAGAATTCTTTACTCTAAATCCAACATTAACGACATTTTCTCTATTGACATAAATATCAAAATTGTCTGATTCAATAATTATCTTTTCAATTTTACTTTCACTAATTAATTGACCAATAAATCTATTTTGATTATCATCTGCAACTTTTTGATAGTATGTTTCGACCTCGCTGTGTGAATAACTTAATCCAAATATTTCAGCACCAGGTGAGAAGATAAGTATTCCTGCAAATATACATAAGATGCCACAAACTATACTAAGCAAAACAAATAGGTAGAATAATATACCTTTTCCAACTGTTTTTTTCATTTATTTCTCCTACAAATTAAGTATATCATAGTAAATAATATTTTGCAATAAGAAAGGTTTTGTAATTAATAAATTTTTATAATATAAAAATCATTTTGACAAAATGTTTAATAACATTGATTTTATTTAATTAATTTGATAAACTAACAATATGGAAAAAGAAAGATTTTTTAGTAAAAAAACATTATTTTTTATGTTCGTATCATTAGCAGTCGTTTTTTGTAGTTTATTTACGATAAAGCCTGCCAATGTTTATGCCGAAAATGTCAATGTTTCAAATTCGATACAAAATAGTGTGTATAGTAGTAACACGCTTACAAACAATATCGTATTCATTAAATTTAAGGGAGAAGAAGAAACTTATAGTTTATATGGAAATTCTTTTGATTTATTTAATGAAATGTTTAATGATGGAGAATTTTCTGTTGACAACTACTATAAAGCAAATTCAAATGGAAAGTTTGATTTAAAGTCAGATATAATTTCATCTGACCAAAAGAATATTAAAATTTACACAGTAGATAAACCAAGGTCTTATTATATACCATATATGTACTATAATAATCAAACCAAGCAATACACTGTAAATCCAAATGGGTATTTTGAATATTATGTTGTTGATGGGACAAGCCCGGTTGATAGTGGTAATATCTTAAATATTTTAACTATGTACACATCAAGAACAATGATATCAAGAGTTTATAAACTAGATGGTTCACCAACTGATAGTGATAATAGTGATAAAATAATGTCTTATGACGCAGCTGTTACATATGCAAAAAATAATTCATGCACAGTCGCAGAATCGTATGAAAGATATTTGAGAGAATACGAATTAATTTGTAATGTTATGGAATTAGCCAAAGATGATATGGATACAACAAATTCAGACAAAAATGGCGATAAAATTATTGACTGTTTCTCTTTGTCATTAATTGATAACTATGAAGCATCTCAATATAGAATTGAATGGTCAACACTTTTATGGGCACACCAAGGAAATTTAGGTTCTATTGGTAGTTACAAGATTTATATATCAATGTTCCAAACCAACTTAAAGACTTCTTTAAAAAATTATGGAATGAATGAAAGTGATATTGACATTTGGTTAAATTATATAAATAACCAACCAAAAACATCAAATGGGCTTACATTCGGCAATATATATTTATCAAATTATGAAATGTTTAATTTAACAACAAAATCTGAGTGGGATAGTGAAATTTTAGATAACACTACAGCTTGTCATGAATTAGGACATGTGCTTGGACTTCCAGATTTATATTCATATGCTGATAATAGTTCAGATGCAGTTGGCTCATGGAGTCATATGTGTCAATCTCATCAAAAGTATGCTTCATTCTTTACATCATATGAAAGAGAAAAATTTAATTGGCTTGATAATTCAAATATACAAACTCTTGAATATGCAGGTGAGTATACATTAAATGTTGTAAAAGGTTATGACAATACTAATGTTGTTGCATACAAAATAAATATACCAGATACAAATGAATGGATTTATTTTGAATATAGAAATCCAAACTCAAACAAAGAAGGATTTGATACAAGATGTGGAAATCAAAGTGGATTACTTGTTTATACAGTAAACACAAGCATTGATGGTAACTCACAATGTCCACCTTATGAAATTTACATACAAAGACAAAGTTCAAAAAGTGTTTGGTACGCAACATTAAAACAAGGTGAAAGTCTTGGGAACTCAAACAAAAATATAACAACTAATGCAATATGTTACAATATGCAATCAAAACAAAATACAGGACTTGTTATTAATGTAACAAACATTGATACTGACTTGGGTATTTTAACATTTGAAATTAGTGGTGATATATTAAAAACAAATGATTATCCAACATACACAGCAAAAGACTTTAACAATAACAATGATTTGTATAACAAGTTGCTTAGTCAGTCTGTAACGCCAGGTGTTTTAAATGAAAAGAGTTTTGTTGGTAACACTTTGTTAGATTTAAGCAGTTGCAATTTGACAAGTTTATTTGATTTTAATATGTTTGATTTATCAACCATTACTTATGTTGATTTATCAAATAATTTGTTAGATAATTCTATACAAAACAGCATTACAGATATAATGCAAACCATTCCAACAGTAACAAAAGTATATTTGGCATTTAACTCGTTTGATTTGAGTGTAATTAGTTCATATATTCTTAATATAAATACATTAGAATGGGGTGTGCAATTAGTTAATAGAGAAACTCAATTCCTTAATAATCCACCAGACTTTAAATATTTTTACACTTCAAATTCAGATATAGAATCTATAAGTTTAAATGGTACTGTTTTGGAATTATGTTCATCAACTGTAAAGGTTTATACAGTACAAAATTATGGAGATTGTACATTAACATTAAAATATAAAGACAGTAGTCCATTAAATACAAAAACTTATTCACATAATTTTAAAAATTATAAAATAGAATCAAAGTATACAGAAAACAATAGACTAAAACTTTCTATGAAAGATAATTTTCCAAATTTCAAATCTTTGATAAATACTTATGGGTTTACTGATTTATCAGGAATAACAATGACTGGTGATTATCCTTTATTAGATACTGTTGGAGATTTCGATTTTGTATTAATGTTAGATTGTGGCAAAATGGGTTCATTAAATTTGTTAGTTTATTACCAAGTAACTGACCTTGATGTTATATATTTAACAGAAGAAACAGTGTATGAAATAGGAGAAACATACACAGAAAAGTACATAGATGTTTATGAAAATGGTGTAAAAATGAACTACACATTATCTCAATCTGGCGACCCATTAACATATTATGTAACTTATTATTATGGAACAGTTAATGAAGATGGCTCACTTAATGTAACAACAGTTGCACCAGAGCTTACAACAGGTATTCAAAGAAATTATGTTGTAAGTTACACAGTTACTTCATCATTTGGCAAAAAATATCAATTTAACAGACAAATTGTTGTAAGTAATGATGTAATTAAACCAACAAGTGTAGATAGCAAAATTTATGCAAGATTACTTGAAATTTCAGGAAGAACAAACTATTTATATAAATCAGATTTTATTAAGAACAATTATATTGATTTAAGTAGTATAAACCCTGATTCATTAAAGGGTGTTGAATTACTTGAAACAGGAAGTGATGTCGTTGTTGATTTATCAAATAATAATTTAAGTGATATTGATGCAATAAATAATATACTAAGTACAAATACTTCAGTAAAATTAATCTTATTATTAAATAATTTCAATCTTTCTCAATTAGGGAATATTAACAGCATTTCAAGATGTATTTTTGGTATTCAAAATTTAAAACAAAAAACAATAACAAATGAAGAAATTAT
>CAMEUD010000024.1 GCA_945937975.1 uncultured Clostridia bacterium | reverse complement strand
TTGTTATAAGCATCAATAAATCTGGTTGCATTAGTTTTATCTTGTTCCATCGTTTCCCCTTTTTATTATTGTATTAAATAACTTAAAAAAATGCAAATATATTGTTGATTTTTATTTTTTTATTGTTTATAATACTTTTGCTGTGCTAAACGGGGAGTTAGTGGTTCCTTGTATCTACAATCCACTATATGTAGAGTTGACCAACTGACAAGGTTTGCACGCATTTATATATTTTGTTTATTTTTCATGTTGAAATCAAGGTCTTATGCATTAGACCACTTGCGAACCATGTGAGGACCTGACGGTAGCAACATTAAACTTGTGTGCTAAGTGATGTAAGGTTGCTTTGGTGGAGTGAAAAATCTATAGAGTTATATATGTGTTGCTTATCGACTCAGTCGCACAGTTTTTTTATGAAAAAATGCAAGGCTAATACCTTGCATATTTTTTTAGTGCCAATCTATTGGAGTTTCATTTAAACTTGTTAAAATTTGATTAATTTTTGAAAAATGCTTACACCCAAAAAATCCGTTATATGCTGAAAGTGGACTTGGATGTGCAGATTCCAAAATATAATGCCATTTGTTTGTTATTAATGGTTTAAGAGATTTTGCATTGCCACCCCACAGCACAAAAATTACTGGTTTTTGTCTTTCATTAAGTTTTTTTATTATGCTTGATGTAAATTCAATCCACCCAATATTTTTATGTGAATTTGCTTGTCCTCTTCTCACTGTCAGCACGCTGTTAAGTAATAAAACTCCTTGTTTTGCCCAACGAGATAAATCACCGTTTTGTTCACATTTTATATTCAAATCGCTTTCTATTTCTTTAAAAATATTAACAAGCGAAGGTGGTATTTTTTCATCTTTTGGCACAGAGAAACTCATTCCTATTGCTTGATTTGGTTCATGGTATGGGTCTTGACCAATAATTACAACCTTAACATCATCATACTTTACATAATTAAGTGCAGAAAAAATATTCTCCATTGTTGGATAAATTGTATATTTTGAATATTCATCAGTTAGTGTTTGCATTAACTTTTGGAAATATGGTTTATTGAACTCATCAGAAAGTAAGTTATACCAGTTTTTACATAATTTTATCATACAATATGTATAGCATAAATAATAAAAAACACCAAATTTTTTACACAAGAATATTTGCCAATATGATTTATTTATGCTAATCTAAAAATAGTAGGTATTGTATGACAATAAATGATATAAATGTAAATTTATTAAATTCAATAAATTTATGCACAACAAAAAATGAAAATGAGTGGGAAATAAAAACTGGTGCAAAATTTGAAAATGGTAAATCTATTGAAATATACTTGGTAAATGAAGGCAAAAAATGGTATTTAACTGACAAAAAAACAACATTAAAATATATGAATACGATTTATGATTTAAAAGCAAATGATGTAAAAAGTTGTATCTCTGCTGTAATCAAAATTTATGGTTTTTATATTTCTGGTGGAGAACTTTCCTATGAACTTGAAAACGAAAATGAAGTTCAAAAAAGAGTTTTTGACTTTATTATGTGCATTTCTCAACTTGCAAATATGTATGCGTTTTTTGACAAACCATAACCCAGATTTTAATATTTATTCCAACAAAAAACCACCAAACTTTTGGTGGATTTTTTATTTATTATTTAACATCAAGAATATCTAACACTTCTTTTATTGCAACCATTGCTTTATCCATTTGTTCTTTTGTGTGTGTTGCTGTGTATGAAGTTCTAAGTAGTGCATAACCAACTGGTGTTGCAGGACTTACAACAGGATTAACATAAACACCCCTATCAAGTAGCAACTTGCAAGCAACAAAAGCCTTTTCATCATCATAAACATAAATTGGAATAATTGGTGTTGTGCTATCAATAATTTTTACACCAAGTTTTTTTAGACCTTGACGCATATAGTTTGAAATATCTTGAAGGTCTTTTACTCTTTGTGGATTTTCTTTTAATAATCTCAATGACTCTCTTGCACATGCTATTGATGCAGGTGTTATGCTTGCACTAAAAATATATGGTCTTGAAGTATGTTTTACATATTCAACAACTCTTTTACTTGCAGCCATATATCCACCAAGAGATGCCAAACTTTTGCTAAATGTTCCCATAATAATGTCAACATCATCTTCAAGTCCAAAGTGTTCAGCAGTACCCCTGCCATGTTCACCCAAAACTCCAAGTCCATGAGCATCATCAACCATAACTCTTGCACCATATTTTTTTGCAAGTCTTACAATATCTGGGAGTTTACAAATTTCTCCACTCATACTAAACACACCATCAGTTACAATCAATATTCCACAAGTTGATGGCACTTGTTTTAATTTTTCTTCCAAGTCATTCATATCCGAATGTTCAAATCTTATCATTCTTGCATATGAAAGTTTTATTGCGTCATAAATGCTGGCATGATTTTCTTTATCACACAAAACAACATCATTTCTTCCTGCAACTGCACTTATTATTCCAAGATTGCTTTGAAATCCAGTTGAAAAAGTCATACATGCTTCTTTATGTAAAAACTCTGCCAATTCTTGTTCAAGTTTTATATGAATGTCAAGAGTTCCATTCAAAAATCTTGAGCCACTACAACCAGTACCATATTTTTTTAATGCTTCAACACCTGCTTCAATTACTTTTGGTTCACTTGTAAAACCAAGATAATTATTTGACCCAATCATAATTGTTTCTTTTCCTTCCATGTTAACAACGGTGTCTTGTCCAGACTCCAATTCGTGAAAATATGGATAAATACCTTTTTCTTTTACCAAGTCAAACATTTGTTTCTTTTCAATTTTTTCAAATAAATCCATCTTTATTCATTCCTTTTTTAATATAATTTCCCAACAATAAAGTTAATTAACCTTTGTGGTAAAAATTTTGCAAGAACACATATACACTTATAACCAAAACCAACTGTGCAAACTGGTGGTGGATTTTTTCTTTTGGCAACTTTTAGCATAGCTTTTGCAACTGTTAATGGACTTTTCCCATGTGTTTCATCTTTTTCCATTTTCTTTACACTGTTTGTAATTTTTTTACCATAGACTTCATTTTCCACTTCTGTTTTAACTCTGTTTTGTGTGAAACTTGTTTTTGTATCACCAGGGCGAACACACGAAACTTTTATTCCTTGTGATTTTAGTTCCTGAGATAATGCAAACGAAAAACTTTCTATTGCAGATTTTGTTGCAGAATAGCATGCTTGATATGGTATTGGAACAACACTTGCAACGCTTGATGTGTTGATTATTTTTCCTTTTGTTTCTCTTAGGTATGGAATTGCAAGCGAACTTGTGAGAATTGCGCCCTTAACATTAACTCCAAAAATTTTGTCAAAATCTTGCTCTGTCAAATATTCAATAGCACCACTAATACCCATTCCTGCATTGTTGATTAAAATATCAATTCTTCCTTCCTTTTGATAAATATCATCAAGCACTTGTGCTATCCTTTCTCTATCAGTTACATCACAAGCATATGAGTCAAACAAACTGCTTTTATAAACATTTCTTGAAATGCCATAAACTGTGTAACCTTTCATTGCAAACAATTTTGCTGTGGCAAGACCTATTCCACTGCTTGCCCCTGTTATTATAACAACTTTCTTTTTCATACTTTTATGATACAAGATTTTTATTGACTATGTCAACATAATTTTTTCTACAATTTTGAACATATAAAATATTTTTGATGCAATATTTCATTTATAAAGTACTTTTATTTACATTGACTATAATTGGTTTTTGCTGTATAGTTAAATAAAAGAAGTAATTATGCCAGGTCCCAAGAAATTTAGTGATGCTTATCTTAAAGCGAATGGAATAGATGCAGAAGAAGTCAAAGCCGACTATGGATATGGTTCCAGCATTGATATATACAATGGGGATACCATAACATTTAGGAAAAAAGACGGAACTCTTGCTGAAGATACCGAAATGACAAAAGATGAATTTTTTAATACATACAAAAAAGAAAAGGAGAATATAAGATGAATAACAAGTATCACTTTTCTCTACATTTACAATTCAAAGATGATTGCAATGTTGATGATTTGGAAAATAAAATCGATATGCGTGCATATAGAAAAAATATGTTAAAAGATAGTAAAGGGAAAAACAAAACAGCAAAATTATGGTTCAAAACAAAAGATTTTGAGGAACCTGACACAAATGCTGTCCTTGAAAAATTTTTAGAAAATTTGAAACCAAAATTTGAAATAATCAAACAAGCCAATATTGCCTACAATGGTAACACTGTTTTAACTTTATACTTTGAAGAAGTAAAGCAAAAACCTAGCGTAAGTTTATCAAAAGAAACTATTAAACTACTCGCCTACTATGATTTTGGCTTTGATATTGATTTTAGACTTTAATTGTTTATTGAACGGCTTTTGTCCGTTCTTTTTTTAGCTTTTGTTAAATCACAACTCACCTTTACATTTAATAATTAAAGATATGACTTATATGAAGAAGCTTTAAAAGCAAAATTCCCTAGAGAAAACAATAAGAAACATAACAAAGAAGACTCAAAAAATAAAAATGATGACGATTTATCACTTTAAAATATAACTCACAAATAAAAAACAAGACAAAAATTTGTCTTGTTTTTTTGTTTATCTATTACACTTTTTATCAAACATTTCAGCAAGTTGAAATTGTTTTACAAGTTCAATAATCTTTTTGCCCATTTCTTCCAAAGTGAAATCTGACCTATCTTGCAAATAATCCAGATACATACCTGTTATTGCATTTGCAACAAAAGCCATATTAAATGCATCAACTTTTGGATTTATTCTTCTCACTTCTTTAACAAACTCAATTTTAAGGTCATCAATCATTGACCTTGAAACACCATTAACAACCTTTCTATACGCATTTTCATTTTCTTTAAAATGCTTTACAATGGAATTTATAAATTGTTCAAAATCTTCAAAAGAAGCAATACCCTTTAGTTCATTCAAAAGCATTTTCATTCTTTCGTTTTTTGACTCTTCTATAACTTCCATAACATTATTATAATGGTTATAGAATGTTCCACGATTTATATTTGCCTTTTCAACAACATCTGATACAGTTATTGATGACAAACTACCCTTTTTGTCCAAAAGTTCAATCACCGCATTCCTTATAAGTTGTTTTGACCTAATTTTATTCCTATACTCTTTTTTCATTTTTTCTCTCCATTATGTATTTTTTATACAATAATGCACTGTCTATTCAAAATTGAATATCATACATATATTTGTACTCAACATTCATTTTTTCTTGCCATATAATAACGCTGTATTCAAAATTAGTCAAGTGTATAAAATTGTAATTTTAACAATATTGGCTAATATGTACAAAATTAAAATTTAAGAAAGGAGAAAATATGAACATAATTGAAGTTGAACATTTAACAAAAGATTATGGAAGTGGTCGTGGCGTTTTTGATGTTTCCTTTAATGTTCAAAAAGGCGAAGTTTTTGGCTTTTTGGGTCCAAACGGTGCTGGGAAAAGCACAACAATAAGACACCTTATGGGATTTAGTAAGCCAGATAGTGGCGACACAAAAATATTTGGCAAAGACACCTTTTTAAAATACAACGAAATTTTAGGAAAGGTTGGATATATTCCCGGCGAAATTGCTTTGCCACAAGGACTAACAGGTTGGGAATTTATTAGAATGATTCAAGATCTAACCCATATACATAATGAAGAACAATTAAATAAAATGCTTAAACTTTTTGAACTTGATGACATAACACTAAAAGGTGAAACAAAAAGAATGAGTTTGGGCGTAAAAAGAAAATTGGCAGTTGTAACTGCATTTATGAGCGACCCAGATGTTTTAATCTTGGATGAACCAACAAGTGGGCTTGACCCCGTTATGCAAGAAGTTTTTATCAATTTTATTAAAGAAGAAAAAGAAAAAGGAAAAACAATTCTTCTATCCAGCCACATTTTTAGTGAAGTTGATGCAACTTGCGACCGTATTGCAATAATCAAAGATGGAAAAATTGTTTCACAGTTTGTTGCCAACGATTTAAAACATGCAACAACAAAATTTTATAAAATAGATTTTGCAAAAGATAAAGATTACAAAGACTTCCTTATAAAATACAGCAACAACGAAGCATTAAAAATCTTGAACAAAGACGACAAAGATTCTTGGGTATTTATCAGCACAGAAGATAAAGATATAAACAAAGTTATTTCAATTTTATCACCTTACGAGATAAAGGAATTTACAAACAAAAAAGAATCTCTTGAAGACTACTTTATGAAATTCTACAAAGAAGACAAGGAATTTGGAGGTGTTTAATGGAAGATAAATCAACAAATGTAGACCCTATCGTAATTGAACATTTAACAAAAGACTATGGCGAAGGTCGTGGCATATTCGACTTTAACTTTACAATCAAAAAAGGCGAAATGATGGGTTTTGTTGGGACAAATGGTTCTGGCAAAACAACAACAATCCGTAGCATAATGGGATTTATTAAACCAACAAGTGGGCATGCCTATGTAAATGGTAAAGAAGCATATGAACATGCAAGTGAAAATACAAAGCATATTGGTTACGTTCCTGGTGAAATCGGCTTCCCTGACCTAAAAACTGGTACAAACTTTTTAAAAAGTCAAGCAGAATTTTTGGGACTTAAGGATATGAGTTATGCAAACGAGTTAATTAAGAAACTTCAACTTGACCCAAGAGCAAATCTAAAGAGAATGAGCAAAGGTATGAAACAAAAAACAGCACTTGTTTCTTCCCTTATAAACAACCCTGACATTTTGCTTTTTGATGAACCAACAACAGGACTTGACCCACTTATGCGACTTGCGTTTATGGACATCATAAAAGAAGAACACAAAAAAGGAAAAACAATTTTAATGTCAAGTCATATGTTCAACGAAATGGAAGATACTTGCGACAGAGTTGCTCTAATAAACAATGGACACATAATTGATATTGTTGATATGAAAGATATTAGAAACAGACCTGTAAAAGATTTTAAAATTGAGTTCAACAAAAAAGAAGATTATGAAAAGTTTAAAAAACTTGATTACAAAATCATTCGTGACCAAGTTGAATATAACCAAGTAACTGTTGAGTTAAAGAAAGAAGATACAAGTAAGTTGTTTAATGATTTAAAGAACTATGATGTAAAATTCTTTAGCGAAGTAAAGTATACTTTGGAAAAATATTTTAAAGAAATCTTATTAAAAAAGGAGAATAAAAATGTTTAGTAAAGCGTTATATAAACAATCATGGAAAGCAAATGGCATTATGTGGTCAATCATTACATTTGCAGTATGCTTTATGCTTGCCTGTGTTATGCTCATTTCTGGAAGTGGAAGCATAGGCAATATGAAACAATCTATTGAAGACACAATAATAACTGGCGAAATAGATGCACAAATGGAAAGTAGAAGCATTAACTACTACTCTATCGCCACTGATGGCGAACAAAAATTTGATGAATTTTTTGTAAAGAACTTTAAATCTGTAAAGACTTATGATGCTCTTGTTACGAACTATTTAACTCAAAAACTTTCTGGCGTAGATGCAGAATTCCCTACCCCACAACAAGATGATAATGCACAAGGTTTGTATGCTCTTGCAACACAAACTTGGCTTCAATCAATGCCAACTGATCCAAGTGCACTTGCAACTTGGCAAACACAAAGACCAAACACAAATGAACAATTAGTTACATATGCTTACAAAGCATCTCTTGCTAACTTACAAAAGTATGAACAAGAAAAAGCATTACAAATAAATGAAAACTATGTTATAGGTTCTGATGAATCAAACGAAATTGTTGGTGCAAGTATATGTGCAGTTGACCCAAGTGCTAATGACACAATTAAAGAACTTTACACAAACAATAACGAAACATTACCTAGTATGTATGATGTAAATTCACTCCTTGCCCATATAACAGAAGAAAATGATGCATTTGAGTATAGGACAAGTGATGAGAGACTTTCTTACTTACAAGAAAGAGCACAAAATTCAAGTGCAGTTTATCTTGCCGGAAATATGACAACAGAAAAGAACAAAACAGCACTTATTAATGCTCTTTCAAGTTATGGAGTTACTCCAGAAAAATATGAAACATTTGGATATACATTCAGTTCAATAAATCACACAGCACAAACCACAATAGTTTCTTACCAAGGTAGATTTGATTATGAATTAGATTTAATCAATAAAAAATATACTCCTGAACAAAGAACAAGCGAAGCATATTTAAACGAAGTTAAAGAAATGAATGAGAAGTTGACAAAAGACCTTTCAAACAGTTTGCTAGATTCACTCCCAAAAGAAGTCTCAGACGCTCTTGAAGAAGTTGGGCAAATGGATTTGTATAGTTTAATTGTTGGTTCAATTTTCTATAAAATGGCTGGATTATTGCTCCCTATCATTTATATGATTATGGTTGCAAACAACCTTATTGCAGGTCAAGTTGATAGTGGCTCAATGGCTTATGTACTTTCAACTTCAACAAAGAGAAAACAAGTTGTATTCACACAAGCAACATTCCTTGTTACATCACTTCTTGCAATGTTCACATGCACAACAATAACAAGTGCAATTTGTTTATCTATTGTAAAAACAGAAACTATTACATTAACATATAGTGAACTTATCTTACTCAATGTTGGTGCATTTGTTACAATGTTTGCACTAAGTGGAATATCATTCTTGGCATCTTGCTGGTTTAACCGTTCAAAATACTCAATGAGTATTGGTGGTGGACTTAATATGTTCTTCCTTGTTGCAACAATGTTAGGACTATTCGGTTCAAAAGTTCTTCCAAGTGTTGTAAGATTAAGTGCCCTTAATTTCTTCAACTACACATCACTTATTTCATTATTTGATGTTATATCAATACTTGATGGAACAACAGCATTTATTTGGAAATTTGCAATCTTGATTGTAGTTGGACTTATCTGCTATATCGTAGGTTCAATAAAATTCCAAAAGAAAGATTTACCACTGTAAAACACAAAAACAAATAAAAAATACTCTCAAATTTCGAGAGTATTTTTTGTTATATTTTCATATAAAACAATGCACTACAAATTTAATTAAGGATACAATTTTTTTGGAAATTTAAAAAATTTTTATAGAAAATTGCATCAATTTGTGATTTATTTATACCATTTTTGATAAGTTCTTGCTCAATTTTTGAAAAATCTTTATAAGTTGCAATATTTTGTGGCAAATCAGTTGTTCCATAAAAATCACTACCAACAGCCAAATTTTTATATCCAAAATTATCAACAAAATATTTGATATTTTTTACTACATCTTTAATCTGTACCCGATTTTTTGAAATGTATTTCCCAACAAAATAAAGTCCAATAAGTCCGTTTGATTTTACTATATCTTCAATTTGATTTTTCGTTAAATTTCGCTTATCTGGAACAATATCATAAAAACCTGTATGCGAACAAAAAATTGGTTTATTTGTTACAGACAAAAACGAATTGAATGTGCATATGTTCATATGTGCAGTATCAACATATATGTTTTCATTTTCAAGATTTTGAACAAGTATTTTGCCTTTTTTTGTTAAATTACCTTTACCATATGCTCCACCAGCATACTTGTTATCATCATTCCAAACAAGACCGGCATAAAATGTTTTTACTTTTTTTAAGAAGTCAAAATCACTGCCAAAAAATCCCATATCTTCAAAGCATAATTTAATATCATAATTTATATTTAAGCTTTTTATTAAATTCAATTTATCAAATGCAAATGCCTTAACATCTTCAAGTTTTGTTGTCCAAATTGGCGAAAGTAAAACCTTTAATTTTTTTTGATTTTGCAAATAATTTTTTATTTCTTTATTATCTTTTAATTCTGTTAAATAATCATTATGTAGTTCACATATTTGCATCACAAAAAACTCCTGCAACCTTTTTTATCATATCAATCTGACCTTTTTTTATTTCATCAAGTTTATCAAATTCTATTGGATGTGAATAGTTGTCACTGCCAAGTTCAATGGTTACACTTGGAATATTTTTTACATAAGACATATAATCACTGAACCCTGCAAAACTATTTTTTGACCTTATTTTTTTATATTTTAATGATTTTGACACCATTTTTGCTAATTTTTTTGATAATTTTAGTTGTTTTTTATTTAATTTACAAAAACCATAATATATAACTTCGCCTTTTGAATGATATGACAAACTTACTGCAATCTTTTTCTTTTTAACAAAATTAAGCAAATATTTGTTCTCATAACTATTAGGAGTTTCTCCCAAATAGCCATTACTATTGGGCAAAAATTTTATAAATTCCCCCTCTCCAAACCCCGCATCAAAATTTTCGTTTAAATCAACACCATACGCATTTGCTTTAAAAAGACTAAAATCTGGACTTTTATTTATTCTTTTTATCATATGTTTTGTTTGTTCATCTTTTATCCACTCAGTTCCATCAAGACATAGCCTTATCCCATCTGGATTAAGCATTGGCAAAATATAGCAACCAACATCAGTTTTTAGATTTTGAACAAGATACAAGCAAAGCAATGTTGAAATATATTCTCTTGCATGTATTCCCCCAGTTATTAAAATTTGCTTACTTGTATATCTTCCAATATGAAAAGCAATCAAATCTTGACCTAGCATACTTTTGCCATAAACATAACACTTATAAGATTTTTTTAGTTCATCAATTCTTGATTGCAAAAATTCAAAATTATCTATCATAACAAACTTTCAATGGTCTTTTTAATTTTATTTGCAATCTTTTGTGCTTTTTGGTTATCTATACATTCAACTGTTATTCTAATCTTTGGTTCAGTTCCACTCGCTCTAACAATAATTCTTCCACTGCCTGCAAGTGCTTTTTCTTGCCTTTTGATTTCAAGCAATACAGCATCGCTCTTGATTATCTTTTTATTTTCTGTTTTTACACTTAAATTTACAGTTGAATACATATTCAATTTCATTGCTTTATCAAATAGTTCAGGTTTCTCTTTGAATATCTTTAACAAATATAGTGCAGTCAATATTCCATCTCCCGTTGTTGAAAGTTCACTTATGATAATATGCCCACTTGTTTCAGCCCCAATGTTATACTTTTTTGATTTCATTATCTTTGCAATGTTTCTATCTCCGACATCAGTTCTTATTAACCTTGTGCCAATTTTTTCCAAATGTTTTTCAAGTGCCATATTCGTCATTATTGTACCAACTGCATATTTTTCGTTTTTATATTTTGCAAGTATCCAAAGAATTTTATCTCCGTCAAGTACAATATTGTCTTTTGTTATGCACATAACTCTGTCAGCATCTCCATCAAAGCAAAAACCAATATCACATTTTGATTTTTTCATATTCTGTATAAATATATTTTCATCTAAAACACTTGCATTTTTGTTAATTTCACCACCATCATTAACAACAACAGTTTTTGCGCCCAAACTTTCAAAAATTGCTTTTGCATATGAACTTACTGCACCATTTGACAAATCTAAAAATATTTTCAAATCACTTAAATCTTTGTCGCAAACTAGGTTTAAAAATTTAATATAAGCATCTGTACTAACCTTTTTGATTACAGGTTTTTTATTGGATTTTTGCAGTTTTAAGCCTTTTTCAAGCAAAATTTCTTGATTTTCATTTAATTTATACCCATTTTTATTAAAAATTTTTATTCCATTATATTCACTTGGATTATGACTGGCAGTTATCATTACACCATAATCAAACTCAAAAAATCTGGTTAAAAACGCAACACCAGCCGTTGAAATGATACCAGCATCAAAAATTTCAGCACCATTTTGAGATAGACCTTTTGCAAAACTTTGCAATATTTTTTCGCCACTTTCTCTTGTATCTCTGCCGATAAGAACTTTTGCATTTTTTGTCATCTTTGCAAGAGAAAATCCAACTTCTTGACAAAGTTCAAGTGTCAATTTTTCACCAAATACTCCACGAATACCGTCTGTTCCAAAGTATTTGAGTGGACTAGAAAAATTTTGCAAATACATATTTAGCACACCATGTTTAATTTCATTTCGACTTCTGCCAATACAAAATTCACCTTTTGAAACATTGTCTGTAACGGTAGTGCCTGCTGCAATAAATGCTTCATCTTCCAAAATAACAGGTGAAATTATATTACAGTTACTACCAATAAAAACTCTATCTCCAACAACACTTCTTGTTTTATTTTTTCCGTCATAATTACAAAAAATAACACCTGAGCCAATGTTGCAATCTTTTCCAATGTCAGCATCACCAACATAACTTAAATGTGGGATTTTTGACCTTTCACCAATTATGCTATTTTTTATTTCACAAAAGTTACCAATACTGACTCCGTCCATAATAACACTGCCTGGTCTAATTCTTGCATATGGCCCAATTTTAACATTATTATGTATTTCTGCTCCATCAATATTGCTATCAATAATTGTAACATTATCGCCGATAGCAACATTGTTTAATCTTGAATTTTGAATTTTACAATTTTTCCCAATAGTAATTTCTCCGGACATTTTGACTGATGAATCAATAACCGAACTACTATCTATATTAAAAAAATCACCCATAATATTCTCCAAAAAATATATATGAATGATTTAATTTTTTTGTTTATTTTATAACACAACAAATGTTATTCCTGGGTTATTTGCACCCAAATCATTATCATCGTGATAATTTTTTAAATTTGTAACAATGTCAAAACATTTTTGATTTGCCAAATCCCATTCATTGCCAAGCAAAAAATCTTTTATTTTTTTCTCTTTTTTTAGTTTAAAACACAATGTCCTTAAATTTCTGCAAATATCTCCACCTTTCCCATGAGAACCATAGCCATGCAAGACTTTTATAACTTTAACACCTTCCAACTTACATCTTTCCAATTCAATTTCAAACATTGCAAGTGCTAGTTCAACAGTTGGGGAATCTTCTTTTAAATTTAGTTGTTTATAGTCCATTTTTTTGCAACCTTCTTGTTATCATTTCCATATATGAGCATAAGAACAACAACTAAAACTATTGTTATAATTAGTGCCAAAGCATACCAAACTTTTGCATTTGCATAGGTATTCCAAGTGCTGATTTCTCTGTCAGCATTATCTATACTCATATTCCATTCGTGATAGTACATTCCATTTATATTTCTTATTTGGTCAGCATCGCTATGCAATCTTCTTGATGAAGTACCATATCTATATAAAAAATCTTTTGGTGGAATTTCATTGTAAATTTTTTCTTTTTGCTCATCGGTTAAAATTGTGTTATCTTTTAACTCTTTTTTTAAAATATCCCTTGAAATTGTGTTCAAATACTTTGCAAAACTCATTGTTGTTGCGTATTCAACATTAACAGAAAAAATGGTTTTGTTTGTATAAATTTTATCTGTTGTCAAGAAATTGTGAACAATTTTTGCATCATCTTTTTTAAGTTCTTGTATGAGTTCATCATACTTATAGTCTGTATTGAAATAATAATATGCAAGAGCATTTTTAAACTTAAATTCATAGGTTATTCCTGTGCTGGTTGAATTGCCAAACAACAAGCCTTTGCCATGCATATCTTCTTGTGTTGGGCAAAATGATTTAAGCAAGTTTTTATCATCATCAGTTAAGCCGTCATCACTTGCTAACTTTGTTAGGAAATTAAGATACCTGTTCACGAATTGCGTATCAATTTTTTCTTTCACA
>CAMEUD010000023.1 GCA_945937975.1 uncultured Clostridia bacterium | reverse complement strand
CACAATGCAACAACATAGTTGTCAATATGAGTAAGGACTTCTTCCGCATTTTCGAAATCTTTTTTTTGTTCTTGTGAATATTTTGGTCTTATACCTGAAAATTCACTGCCATTTGACAAAAACTTGAAGCCATTGAACACATACAGATTATTTTCTATCCAAATATCATTCAGTTCATTCTCCGTAAATGTTGCAAGAGATTTCTCCATTGAACTTTGTTGATTTTCACAAATATGCTTCCATTTTATTATTTGTTGTCTTGCTTTTTGCAATGTTTGTTTTGAATATTCAAGTCTATTTTCGCCACCTGAAATATTATCAATCTCTTGTTGATATCTTTCACAAATTCCCAAACATTCTTGTGGATGACCATTAAATAGCCAGTTTAATTTTTGTTCTCTTATATCCATTTTATTCCCTTTTTATATAATTATTCTATTACACAAAGGTTATTATGTCAATATACAACTTTTAGATTTGTTGTGTTTTTTCCATGTATTCTTTATAGCC
Organism: uncultured Clostridia bacterium; assembly: GCA_945937975.1. Lineage (GTDB taxonomy): Bacteria > Bacillota > Clostridia > Christensenellales > UBA1242 > UBA5893. The sequence continues at coordinate 13,690 of CAMEUD010000023.1, read as the reverse complement.
ACACATCATTGACACAATGTTATTTTCTGACCTTATATCAATAACTCTGTTTGCAACAGTTTCAACAATTTCTTGGTCATGACTTGAGAACAGCATACAACCCCTAAAATTTATCATACCCTTGTTAAGTGCTGTGATTGATTCAAGATCAAGGTGGTTTGTTGGTTCATCTAATATTATAAAATTACCACTTTCAAGCATCATTTTTGCAAACATACATCTAACTTTTTCACCACCAGAAAGTACATTAACTTGTTTTAATGCTTCTTCACCAGAGAACAACATTCTTCCAAGCCAACCACGAATATAACTTTCGTTTTGGTCTTTTGAATATTGGCGAAGCCAATCAACAAGACTTAATGTGTTACCTTCAAAATATTCCCTGTTATCTTGTGGAAGATAACTTACTTTTATTGTTTTTCCCCAATTAATTGTTCCACTATCAGCAGTATCTTTCCCCATAAGAATATTAAATAACACTGTTGGAGCAAGACTATTGTTTGATAAAATAACAATTTTATCTTCACGATTAAGCGCAAAACTTAGATTTTCAAAATAACCCTTTTTGCAAAGATTTTTTACAACCAAAATTTCTTTGCCGATTTCTTGTTCGTACTTAAAATCAATAAAAGGGTATCTTCTTGAACTGAGTTTAAAGTCATTTATTGTAAGTTCAGCAAGTTCCTTTTTTCTTGAAGTTGCTTGCTTTGCCTTTGAAGCATTTGCACTAAATCTTGCAATAAAGTCTTTAAGTTCTTTTGCTCTTTGCTCTGCTTTCTTATTTTGGTCTTTTTGTTGACGAAGAAGTAATTGGTTTGTTTCGTACCAAAAATCATAGTTACCAAGCATCATATTAATTTGACCATAGTCAACATCACAAATATGAGTGCAAACTTTGTTCAAAAAGTGTCTGTTGTGTGAAACAATAATAACTGTGTTTTCAAAATCAAGCAAGAAATTTTCAAGCCATCTTGTTGTTTTGAAGTCCAAGTTATTTGTTGGTTCATCTAATATTAATATATCTGGGTTTCCAAAAAGTGCTTGTGCAAGCAAAATTTTAACCTTTTTCTTTGGGTCAAGTTCACTCATTAATTTATCAAAATCGCTTTCTTCAATTCCAATGCTTTTGAGTAATGTTTTTGCTTCGCCATCTGCTTCCCAACCACCAAGTTCTGCAAATTCTGCTTCAAGTTGAGCAGCAAGCATTCCATCTTCTTCATTAAAATCTGGTTTTTGATATAATTCATCCTTTTGCTTACTTACTTCCATAAGTCTTTTATGACCCATGAGCACTGTTTCAAGTGCAGTATGTTCATCAAAGGCATTTTGATTTTGCATAAGAACAGACATTCTTTCTTTATCATCACGAATAACTTCACCTTTGTTAGGTTCAAGTTCTCCTGTTATGATTTTTAAAAATGTTGATTTTCCAGCACCATTAGCCCCTATTATTCCATAGCAATTTCCACGAGTAAATTTTAAATTAACATCTTTAAAAAGCACTCTCCCACCAAATTGCAAAGTTACATTACTTACTTGTATCATTTCTCTATTTTCCTTTACTAAATTGATTACTAATGTAGTATATCATTATACCCAAAGATTTGCAAGCACATAACCATAGCATATAATAATTTGACTTACATCAATTTTTATGATAAAATCGGTGTGTTTTTTTGATAAAGAAAAACAAAATAAAAACATCTTAAAGGAGTTCTATGAGATCATTAAAACAGTGTTTAAAAGACATAAATAACAGCACAAAAATAGCAATATTTTGCCACACTAATCCAGATGCTGATGCGTTATGTTCAAGCGTAGCACTAAAAAAATTGATTAAACTGAATCAACCAAAAGATACAAAACCAAAGACCATTGACTTATTAGTTGATGCAAACATTGATGAAATCAGTGATGTAAACAAGGCAATTATAACTGGTATAGAAATGAATAATCAACATTATAAACGCTATGACCTTGCTATTGCTGTTGACTGTGCAAATTTATCAAGACTTGGCAAATATGCAGAATTGTTTAGAAAAACAAAAAATAATATACAAATCGACCACCATGCAACCAATGATAATTTTGCAAAAAATAATATTGTTCTTCCAAGAGCATCATCAGCATGTGAAGTTTTGTACACATTATCAAAATTAAAAAATCTAAATATTAATGATGACATTTGTAAGATGATATATTCTGGAATTATAACAGACACAGCAAATCTTACACAAGGTACAATAACTGTAAGCACACACAAGATAATAACAGAAATGATGGACAGAAAAATTAACCTAAATGCGTTAAATGAACATTTCTTTAAAAACAACACAAAATCAAAAGCATTTCTTCTTAAACAAGCATTGGACAGTTTGACATTCTATGCTGGAGATAGAATTGCTTTTATGAAACTAACAAAACAAGATTTGGCAGAATGTGATGCAACAATGGACGACACATTGGGAATTGTAAATCATGGAATAGAAATAAAAGGAGTTGAAATTGCAGTTATTGCAATAAAGCAAGAAGACAACTCATATTACGTTAGCCTTAGAAGTAAACAAGAAATCAATGTTAGCATAATAGCACAAGAACTTGGTGGTGGTGGACATGACCAAGTTGCAGCATTTACATATTCTGGTTCACTTACTGATATGAAAGATGCGTTAATTAAGTCTTGCAAAAAAGAACTTGCAAAACATACCGATTATTTGGACAAACCTCTGTTTGAAGGCGATGAAGTTGCAAGTGACCAACAAAAACCTGCACAAAACTAATAAAAAACACAAAAAAACCACTATTTTTTATAAATAGTGGCTTTTTTTAAATTTTAACCCGCTGCTCCAGTTGGACCTGTTGGACCTGTGGCTCCAGTAGCACCCCTTGGAATAGTTAAATTTAAAACAAAATTAGGTGCAGTTCCAGATATTGATGCCGTTGCTTCTGTGTCAGGTTCACCAGTAGTTACAGTTCCAATAACAAATGTTGGTGTTGGACCATCTTCACCCGTAGGACCTGTTGGACCCGTTGCACCTGTCGCTCCAACTTCGCCTTGTACGCCTTGCACACCTTGTATACCTTGTATACCTTGCTCACCAGTTGGACCCGTTGGTCCTGTTGGTCCTGTTGGACCTGTTGCACCTACATCTCCCGTTTCACCTGTTGGTCCTGTTGGTCCTGTTGGTCCTGTAGGACCTGTTACTCCTGTTGCACCAGTTGGACCTTGGGGTCCCGTTGCACCTGTGGCTCCAACTTCGCCTTGTACACCTTGCACACCTTGTATACCTTGAATTCCTTGTATACCTGTTGCGCCCGTGGCTCCAGTGGCACCTGTAGGACCAGTAGGGCCTGTTGGTCCTGTAACTCCAGTTGATGGACCTGTTGGACCAGTAGGTCCTGTTGGTCCAGTTGGACCTTGTGGACCTCTTTGACCTTGAGTGGTAATGTCATTGGTAAAATAGTCACCACAACAAGGGTATGGTGTTCTTGAACAATTACATGCCATATTTCTTCTCCTTTTCTCCATTGCATTATATGTATTTTGCAAACTTAAAGTTACATCTTAATTGACATAGTTTTTGCAAAATGTTAAAATTACACAAGAAAATAAAAGGGGTAAAACTTATGAAAACAGTAAAATTTATAAAAACAAATAGTGATGCAATAATTCCTGACTATGCACATCAAGGAGATGCAGGAATGGACCTTTATTCTTGCGAAGATGTTACCATTGAACCGATGGAATGGAAAAAGGTAAACACTGGTCTTATTATGGAACTTCCAAAAAACACAGAAGGTCAAGTAAGAACAAAAAGTGGCATTGCTTTTAATTATGGAGTGTTTGTTTTAAATACCCCAGGAACAGTTGATGAAAATTATCGTGGCGAAGTTGGGGTTGTTTTATTCAATCTTAATAAAACACCTTTTGTTATAAAAAAAGGTCAAAAAATTGCACAACTTGTTATAAATGAAATTTGTTATTGCAAAACAAAAGAAGTTGAAAAAATGTCAACAACATCTCGTGGTGAAGGTGGATTTGGTTCAACAGGTCTTGGCAAGAACAAAAAGGATTAATAATTGTAGTATTTATAAAATATCTCATAATAACTTAAACAAAAATTTCAGGTTTGGTAGTTCCTTTAAAAATTACCATTTTGCTCTCGTAACTCAACTGGATAGAGTGCTTGGCTTCGAACCAAGAAGTTGCGGGTTCGACTCCTGCCGAGAGCACCAAATAAAACTCAGTTGAACCCGTAGAAATTAAGGTTTCGCTGAGTTTTTTATTTAACTCTCGTATTTATCTTTTTCATTTGTCAGCCTTATAGTAGCAGAATTTAGTTACAGATGTAAATGGAAAAAATTATTGCTTAAACAATTTAATAAGGTTAGAATAATCAGTCCCGAAGAATATAGATAATTTAGATTGTTTATCTTTGCATTTTAATAACAACTTTAAATCCAATATCTTTGGATATAATCAATTCTCCGCCAAGAGTTTCGGCATTTAATCGCATACCTTTTATTCCTGTGTTTTCAATAAATGTTTGATTTGTGAATTTACCGTTGTCGGAAATTTCGATTTTGTTATCTGAAATATTTACAAACAGTTTTGTTGCATTGGCATGACGAATCGCGTTTGTTGCACATTCTCTTATAATTTTAATAAGTGCTTTTGCTTTTGGTGTTTCTTTTGGTATTTCACCTGAAATTTCAATATTAAAGCCAATCATTTCAAAAGCTGTTACAATGGAATTTTGCAAATTTTGAGCCTCGGATATATCCTCATTATCAATTTCGTCAAGCATTGTTTTTAGCAAACTTTTAACGCTGTTTAGGTCAAAAGTTTTTTCGTCTATCACATCTAAAATATGGTGTAAAATAAACAATCTTTGTCCGATTATGTCGTGCAACTTGCTTTTAAGCGACAAAACTTCTCTTTGTCTTTCAATTTCATCAAGATTTTCAATCATTTGCAAAATTTCTGTTTGTTTTGTTTTAAGTTCGTTTTGTTTGTTTTCAATCTCGGTAGTTGTTAAATATTCTTTTGTAATATCAAAAGCATAAATTTGAGTTTTAGATTGCTTAATTATTGAAAATGAATATACTTTTTTATCTAAAAACACCAAAATATTTTGCTCATCTATAATTTTGGAATTTTCTCTTGATTTAAGACTTTTCCAAATTTCAAAAGAACTTTGATTTTGTTTGATATTTAGTTTTTCAAGCAAGGTTTTCATTGCAAGGTTTTCATAAACCACATTAAACTCACTTTCAAACATCACAGCGGTTTTAAGCTCATCTAGTGCTTCTTTAAGAGAATAATAATTTATATTGCTTTTTAGTTTGATTAAAGAGTTTAATAAACTTGTCAGTGATTTTGAAAATAAATATACAATGCTAATGACTATAAACACAACTGAAAGTGTTTCATTTGCACATTTCCAAAATGGTAAAAGCATAATCAAAAATGGGAAATCTATTGCTAATTTAAAGTCTTTTTTTGCAAGCATTAGCCCTAACTCAAACACTAAAACCAAAGCACTGTAATACGCTAAAATCTCGCAAACTGGCGTGTTTTTAAAGTTAAAGATTATAAACGCCCAAATAACGCAAAGAGCAATATTTAAAACCCTGCAAACAACAAAAAGATCAATTTTAAGTTTTCTATTAGAAAACATTTCACAAAGTAATGTAATTGTTAAAAATATGATAGAAGCAAACAGCAAAACGACCATAAGAGACTGCATTTCGTTGTTTAAAATGGATAAATAACTCATTTGATTGCCTCCTTAAAACAAACGATTGTGCTGTCATCTTCCAAAGTGAAAATATATTCCATATTATATTTATTAGGTAAATTTAGTTCTGGTTTTTCAAGCCTTATATCATCAAAAGTAATTTCAAATTCCCAAACATCTCGCTTTTTGATTGTTAGCCAAATATCTAGGTTTCCTTTTTTAATTTTTGTAAGTAATTCGTTGTAAATATCATAAAACTTGCCAGCTATGCTAACTGGAATAGGACATTCATCAAGTCCAATACCAGCATTTATATTAAGCCATTTAAGGTCATTAAAACTTTCATTGAACAAGAGTTTTAATTCATCTTTTGTGATTTCTTGTTTTTGTTCTGAAAGAAGAATAAGGCTTGTTTTTCGCTTTAAGTATCCAACAATGATTTTTATTTCATTTAAAGTCTCTTTTGTTTACTTTTTGTTTTCAGTGGTTATCGTTTCTGGCAAATTGTTTAACAATTCTTCAAGCGCATTTCTCTTGTTTTTAATCTGCTTTTCCACCTTGTCTAAAAGCAAGGCGTGTTGTTTAATTTGTTTTTCTTTTTGCAAAACTTCTTTTTTGTTTTCCAAAATTTTGTTGATATATTCAAGTTTTTCATTTTCGGTTTTAAGTTCTTTTTGCAAAGATTTAAGTTTTTCAACATCATTAAGCACCAAAAGTGTGCCAGAATTTAATTTTTGCTTTTCTAGTAGCATGTTGCTATTTGCTTTTTGTTTGCGATATTGTGCGTTTTGATATTCAATATCTTGCTTTTCATTCACTATTGCAAGTGGCACATTGCATGTTTCAAAAAATTCAAAATATGCTCCGCTGTTTTTGACAAGACCACATTTTATTGAAACATAAACAAGAATTGTTCCTAAAATTGTGTAAACAAGTGTCATATCCGAAAGATATGGAACATATAGGTCGCCAGCCACATACACAATGCTATATGCAAGCACTAGCAAGATTACAAGACTTGGCAAAATCTTTTGCTTTATGGTCGTTTTTTTAACCGAAAAGGTGTAAAAAAGCACGATTGTTATTAAAATTTCAATGAAAATGAATGCATAGATGATAAAATAGCCAGTATTATATTTGTAGTTGTTAGAATGAGAACCAATCTCGTCGTCAGGGAAAATAAATACAAATTGATGAAAATCATTGGTTAAAACTAGCATTAATAAAAGCAATGATATTACAAGCGAAATTATAGCAACTACTCTTTTACATGTTTTGTTTTTAATGTAGATTTGGTTGTTTGTGATAAACCACATACTAGGAATAAAAAGAAGTGGAATATACAAAAGATACCAAGTATAATCATTGTTGTCATTAAAAGCCGACACTTTGTCAAAAATTTTTATCCCCAGCCAAAAAGCGAACAAACAAAACAAAATGATAAAATAAATTTTTGTCTTTTTATCTATAGTTTTGATAATTGTACCAAACATCACAATGGATAAAATAATTGCCACCAGACAATAAATAAAAACATTTGCTTTTTTATTGCTTTCTGTAGGTTCAGTTTTGCCAAATACAAGTGCAAAAATTATGCAAAGCACAACGCCAAGCATAACCCCAGCAACTATTAAGTTCCTTTTGCAAAATATTTTATTCATATTCGTATTATAGCATAAAAAGTCAAATTTTCCATAAATAAATGCAAATAAAGTTGGGAATAACGCTAACTTTTTACTATTTAGATTATTTCCAATCAACACGGAAAGATATATCTTTTGGAACATTAGCACTACCTGTTGCCGTTTTTGTTAATTTGAAAACAAGTGTATTTGTTCCAGCTTCAAAAATCGTGAATGTGTTAATACCAGCTGTTGCAATTGTCGCTCCGGTTTTTGTATCGGCAACTGCATAAGCACTTTCTCCTTCATATCCGCCACCAAAATTACTTGGATAGATAGTGAATTTTGTTGATTTTATTATGCTTACAGTTAATTCAAGATATCTATATTCGCCAATATTCAATGCTTTTGCTGAACTTTGTTTAGTTGAATTTCCGCCACAAGTGAACTGTACGCACCCTCGTGAAAATGAGAAATGCGTGCAGTTTTTGTTATTTTAACGAAATATAACCCATAGATTGCAATATAGGTATCGGATAAATAGATTGTTTAGTAAAAAAGCAATCAAAAAAGACTGCAAATTGCAGTCTTTTTTATGATTTATATTTTATTTGATTGTAACATAGAATTGCACTGTTTTCTTAAGATAGTTATATTCCGCTGCCACTTTTGTTATTTTTATAACAATTTTATATGTTCCTGCAGCAGAAACAGAAACTTCATTCATGTTATTTGTCATTTTTTTACCAGTTTCAGCATTGTAGAATTCGAATGATTCGCCTGCTCTGTAGCCACCATCAGCATCAAAGTTTAATTTAAAGGTTTTTGCACTATCAACAGTAGCAGTGAATTCAAGATATATTGATTCGTTTTGTTGCAATGTCACATCTAAGTGATTTGTTTCATTTGAACCTTCGTTAAATGCAAGCACTGCATAATCCACTTCTGTAAAGGTTTTGTTTGCCAAGATAGGTTTTGCAGTGGCTAAATCAGCAAAACTGCTGTTGTCAAAATATATCTCACAGTTTTTGTCGGCATTTATTAACATGTCAGTAGGAACATTATATTGCAATTTTAAGGCAACTACTTTAAGAGGTTTTGTATAACCCTCACACATCATATAGTCACCAACTCTTATTGTTCCGTTGTTAACTCTAACAACAGTAATACCAACTTGTTTTTTGGTTGCGTCCCATTTAATTTTGCTTTCATCTTTGTCACTTGTTAATGTTGCTACAACACCGTCGTTATAGTAAACTAAATTAACTTTTCTTAAATCAGTCAATTTTTTAAGTGCGAAATTGTCATCTTCAATTAACATTTCATCATCATAAACTTGATATCTTCCAGGATTTTTGAAAGCGTCTTTCTTTTTTGCTTTAATTGGAACGTCAGCAGGTTTAACTAAATCTTTAGTTACATGAACAGTTCCTAAATCTATGTATTGAACATTAGCATCTTCCATAGCTGCTTTGTCATAAGCAACATTAAAAGTTAAACCACTAACAATTTCAACTTCGTATTTATTGATTACAAATTCTGCTTTTGCAACTTCGCCTCTAAGGTAAGTAGCATTTCCTCTGCAGTAAATTCTTACTTCATAAGTTCCTGCATTTGTTGGTGCAGTTGTGGTGTAGGTGCTATCGTTTGCGCCTTTCACTTTATATTGAATTTCGCAAAGGTCTTTGATTGCTTCATTAACTGTGTAATCACTTGAAGCAACACCTTGTGCTCCAGCATTGTATGTTTTTGCTGTAAGTGTGCCAAATGAGCCTTTTCCAGCAAGACTTCTTACATAACCACAGTCATTGCAAGTTGTGTCATCCACATTGTCATATCTGTGTGGAATGTTAGGTTCTATTCTTGTTGCATGTTTTTCTGCGCCACAATTAGTTGTGCGTCTGTGTGTTAATTCGCCTTCTGATGTATATACCCAAGTGTGGTTTTGCTTATTTTGTTCTAATGGGGTTCCTTGTTCGCAAGTTGTTTCTTGCCAATGTTTAGCATTGTCAGCCTTCCATTCCCATGTATGGGCTTCTTCGTTTCTTTTGATAGTTTCATGTTGGGTACAGGTTGTTTGTTCCCAATGTTTAGTAGCATCACTTTTTCTTTCCCAAGTATGGTCTTGCTCGTTTTGTTTTAATGGGGTTTCGTGTTCGCAAGTTGTTTCTTGCCAATGTTTAGTGTCGTTAGCTTTCCATACCCAAGTATGTGTACCAGTGCCTTCAACTGTTCTGTCTTTTTGATATTGACAGATTGAGCAAGTGCCTGTTTCAACCTTATCGGTGTGAACACCAGCAGGGGTCTTTTCAGCCCAAACAAAGTCGTGATCAGCTAAGTCGCTTTTTTCTTCACAATTTTTGTCTGTGCAAACGTGCCAATGCTGTGTTTCTGTTTTTGTCCAATCACTGCTAAATGAATGTTCGTGTTTTCCGCAAGCGGTTATCATAAACATTGCTGGAACAATTAAGCAAAGGGATAAAACAAAAGCCCAAATAGATTTTTTCTTTGTCATACTTTCTCCTTATATTTAAATTTTTGTGAAATACAAGAAGAAAATCTATCAATCTTCTTTTTCACATTTTTATTATAACATAATAACCTCAAAAATGATTAGGACTTAAGTCTAAACTTTCGTTCAAAAAAAGGACAAAAGTCCTTTTTTTTGTATTATTGTTTTATTCCATATCCAGTGCGGTATATTTTACACATTTGCAGATAGTTTTATGACAACACTGGTTTTAGCACTAATTTGTTGTTTTATGGTTATAACTCTTTTATCTGCACTAAATTTATACTCAGCGCCTAAGTAGTCATCAGTAACTCGATTAAGTTTGTTTTCAACATCTTCTTTGGTATCGTAAAACTCTATACAGTTATATTCATTTATAACATAGAACCTTCCACTATCGATTTCACCACCAACGGAAATATTAACGCCACCATTTTCATCAAAAGTAAGAATAAATGTAGAAGACATTGCTTTTGCATTTTCTTCACTTCCAATTTCTTCCATTATAGTGTCTTTGTCATCACCCCAATTGATAGTTATATCGCTTTGTTTGTTTAAAACAGTGTAAGTTTTTCCTTTTTCGCTGATTGATTTGTTTCCACAAGCGGTCATCATAAACATTGCCGGAATGATTAGGCAAAGGGCTAAAACAAAAGCCCAAATAGATTTTTTCTTTGTCATTTTTTACTCCTTTATAAATATATGTATCATTATATCACATAGGTATTAAAACACCTTAGGACTTAAGTCTAAACTTTTGTTCAAAAAAAAGGACAAAAGTCCTATTATCTTGTGGGGCTTTTATGGTATAATATGAAAAATAAATACTTTTGGGAGCGAAAATGGATAAAATTAAAGTATTGCTTGTTGAAGACCAAGATTTATTACTAGACGGAATGTCTTTGTCACTTGAAGCGAGTGGCGAAATTGAAATTGTTGGGAAAATTAAGGATATTGCAGACTATTTTGATATCGAAAACAGAAAAAATATTGATGTTATCTTGACTGATGTTTGCTGTGCGAATAATCACAATAGCATAGACTACATTAAAGAAATTAAGCAAGACAACCCAAACATTAAAATTATTCTAATGACATCTGTTATGGAAATAAGTTTTATTGATAGAGCCAAGCAATCTGGTGCAGACAGTTTCGTATATAAAACTATACCAACCAAAGAACTAATCACAATTATTCATAGTGCTATGAATGGATATGGCACTTTTCCAATAAGCAAAAGAGAAGAAATTTCTTTTTTGAAAAATTTAACAGATAACGAACTTAATATTGTAAGACTATATTGTCAAGGCAATAATCGAAAAGAGATTGCACAAAAGATGTCCTTTTCTGAGTCCACAATTAAAAACTCAATAACACTAATCTTAGAAAAAACCGGTTTTGCCTCAATGTCAAAATTTGCAATTTGGCTAATGCAAAATGGATACATCGTATACCCTTAAAAGTTGTATTTCTGCAAATAGAAATATAACTTTTTTAATTTCTTTAAATACTTTTTGAGATCGTGGCATGTACTTGTCTTGATACAAGTGGCTTCGCTTCGCTCGCCAGTCTTTTGAATGTATTCCATAAGGTAAGCAAGGGCATTACCAAGTCTGCGTTCTTATTCATCAATTTCTTTGAAATCGCTACGACCAAATCTTTCATTAAAGTAAGATGATTGTATGCTGGTTTGCATTTTATGAGAAATTGTGTCGTAGTCTTGACAATATTTAGTGTTCCCAGCATTGAATTTTCTGGTATATTAAATAGTCCATGAAAGTATTGCTTACACGATATTACAGACTTACAAATAGAGCATTTACCTGTCATCATTCCATTATGTTTATGTAATTTGAACATTCTGGGCATTTTCTTCTTGTCTTTTGCGATAAAATTACAATATTAACCATAATAAAACACTCCTTTCCCCTGTAGATAACAAGGGTTTTTGTTTGTTCATTATTTACTATTATTTTCATTCTTTCCCATTAAATTTTATCGTTGAAAACAAAATATGCATTTATTTGATATATGTATTATATCTTAAAGTTCAACAAAATAGATGTAAATTTTTAAACATTTTTCCAAAGTACAAAATTTTTTATTTAACCCTTTTTATGTTTAAATTTAGGCAAAATAAAATGAATTGAATAAAATTCACAAGCAATATTTGTAATTTATTTAAAACTATTTTGCATTTTTGGTGCAACTTTATATAATATATATTGCGAATATAAAAGGAGAAACTTATGAAAAAATTTAAAAAATGTATGCTCTCTATTTTAGCAATTTTATGTGTTGCTTTTTGTGGGATTTTCTTCGCTGGCTGTGGAGAACCTGCAATAATTTCTATTGAAAAAACAAGCACCGTTGGGTATGTTGACACTTACACTATAACCTACTCAAATGGAAAAACATCAACTTTTGAAATAACAAATGGTAAAAACGGAACAAATGGAAAAGATGGAAAAGATATTTCTATCACAGAAATTTATAACGAATATGTTGAAAAATATGGCGAGATTTCTTTTCAAGATTTCTTAAAACAATATCTTTCAATAAATTCAAATGGTAATGCAAGTGTTATTAACGAGTGTTTACAATCAAGTCTTAAAGTTTACACAAAATTTTATGAAACAACAAGCAGTGGTGGATTTTTTGGAACACAGACAAAAAGTGTTGCAATTTATACTGGTAGTGCCATAATTTACAAAATGTATGAAGACTATACTTATGTTATAACAAATTACCATGTTGTTTACGACAGCAATGCAAACAGCGACACACCTAACAAACTTGCAGTTGAAATTGTTGGATACTTATATGGTAGTGAAGGCTCACCTTCAAAATCTGGGACAACAACAAATGGATATGATAATTATTCATATGGAGATTATGCAATTAATTTTGATTATATTGGTGGCTCTATTGAAAATGATATTGCTATTATTAGGACAAAAACATCTAATATTACAAAAATAAATGCAAATGCAAAACAAGTTAAACTTGCCGACAAATATTATGTTGGAGAAACTGCCATTGCTATTGGAAATCCTGAAGATGAAGGTATTTCTGTTACCGAAGGAATTATTAGTGTTGACAACGAATATATAACTCTTGATATTGACGGAACAAGTAGGTCATATAGAAGCATAAGAATAGACACTGCCCTATACTCTGGAAATTCTGGTGGTGGTTTATTTAATTCAAATGGAGAACTTATTGGAATTACAAATGCTGGCGACAACGAAGACCAAAACGTAAACTATGCTATTCCACTATCAATTGCAACAGGTGTTGCGGACAACATTATTTACTATTACACTGGTTCAACTTCAAGTGCTTACAAAATTAAACTTGGCATTGAAGTAACATCAAAAAATAGTAAATACACATATAACAAATCTTCTGGATATGGCTCAATAAGTGAAGATATTATTGTTTCAACTGTTGAACAAAATTCTATTGCACAAGTAATTGGACTACAAAAAAATGATATTCTAAAATCTATAACTATCAATGGTAAAGAATATATGCTTTCAAGAAATTTTGATATTTCAGATATACTTTTAACTGTAAGACAAGATGATAAAATTAATTTTACAGTTTTAAGAAACAACACAAAAACAACTCTTAATACTTACACAATTTTGCAAACAAACCTTAACAAAGTTGCATAAAACAAAACGTTTAAAAATATACAAAAACACAAATCTACCATATAATATGGTAGATTTTTATTTACAAAATTATATTGTAATGATAAAATCAAAAAGACAAAAGGATATTTTAATATGGCAAAAAACGCTAAAAAG
>CAMEUD010000022.1 GCA_945937975.1 uncultured Clostridia bacterium | reverse complement strand
TTAATAATTCATTTGTTTTTTCTTTAATTGTATCAAATAAATCATCTTCTGTATATTCAGACAAATATCTCGAATTGTGTAATAAATTAAAATAATCTTTATAGTATTGACAGATTTCTGTTTCTGATAATTTCAAATCATGTATATTACTATCTTGTAATATATAATCTTTGTATTTGTAAAGTTCAGAAATATATACTAAATCATCTAATATATTATTGTATCTTATATCTTTATCGTCATCGTCGTCGGAGTATTTATTTTTATCATTAAAGATAAAATCATGGAAATATTTATTACGAGTGATATGTATAGTTCTGTCTGGGTGTGTATTAATATTTAATTTAATTCCACCTTTTATATGTGTTTGAGACCCAAATAGAACATTGTGTTTTATTGCATTTAAGCCGAAGTAATTACCTTCACCAATAATATCAATAATTTTACTTGAACCAGGCATAAACTCACTATTGAGTTTATTTTTAAGAGCATATAATTTAATTACCGCTTCTTCAATTGTATAATCAAAATCTTCATTAATAAGTGGTAATTCATATCTGTCCCAATCTCTGATGGGATGATTGAAATTATATGTTAATGCGAGTTTATGTGTTTTTTTGAAGTTTTTACTTGGTAACGGAATATTTTTATTCCCGTAACTGATAGTTTCTTCTTTATTTAAACTATATTTTGATGCATGATAAAGTTTACCAAAATTATCATAATCATCAGGATTTATATTTCTCCAAAGTTCGACTATGTTTAGATTATTATATCCAAAGAATTTTAAGGCATTAATAATCGCTTTATATGTTCCGACATATGGATAGATGTTATGACCTTCAATCATTAACTCTTTTCTTTTTTCATTTAATAAAATGAAGTCGGGTTTTGGTTCTTTTAATGAACTATGTTTAAAAATAATGGTATCTTTAGGTTGAATATTATATCCTAAATTGTGGTTCCATATTTTTAATCTCTCATCTTCTTCTACTGTTTCAATATAAAAAGTTATTCGTGCAACGGTTTCTGAACCATATGAAATAACCAATGTTCTATTATATGTAGATGAATTATGATGTGATGGTGCAGTAAAACCAACATGAATTGGTAATACTCTAAAAGGAGTTTTATCATAATCATACATATTATACATTTGATTTTCACCTTTTTGTGGTGCAAAATCAGAATATGTTGATGTTATTTCTGTATCATCTAGGTTTATAGCGTATACTTCCTTAAAAGTTTTTAAAACTACTTTACCTGTTGGTCCATCTTGTGGTGTATAAACTAATGATGATGTTTCTTTTATTTGATAAGTTTCATCAAAAGTGAATAAAAAGAATTCATCAACAAAGGTATTTAACATATCCCATCTACAAGTTAATACAGATGGTTTACCCTTTTCATATCTTGGATATACAAATATATCATTATTTTGAGAATCTTTTAATCTCTCAAGAATAAAAATAGATGTATTTGAATATAAACCAACACTTACTGGGGGCAAGTATAAATTACCCGTCCAACAATTATAGTTTTCATCCCAATAGAAATTTAAACTATAACCTTTATCATCAAAAAAATGTAATTTTTTTATATTCATTAGTTAATACGTTTATAATCTTTTTTAACTGCGTAATTATTAAAATTTCTTAAATACTTGACACTATTAATTATATGTGCCATAATTCTATTCAGAAATGGAAAGAAGTTTCTGATTGTTGGGTTTCGTTGTAGATATTTACTACAATTGTCCTCAAACAAACTATTTTCATAATCATATCCTTCATTTTTAGTTTTCCAATTAGACTCATTAATAGTATCATATATTGAATCATACCCTTTGTAAAATACAATATTGGTATCTGTATTATGCGATGTATCCATAATTAGTTATTTTCTTTTAAGAGTTTGTTAAGTCTTGCTTGTAAGTTCTGATTATATGATGAAGGATCGACTGAATTGATAAAGAAAATATTCAATGGACCTAATTTACCAATTTCTGGGTTGGGTGTAAAATAGTTACCATATCTGTCTTTCCATCCACCTTTAGGTATACATAATTCATCATTTTCAATTAAAATATTACCAAAGTCATCAAATCCAAGTCTAGGATCCTCATCACCAATATTTCTCTTTATAACATTTTTTACAGAAATTTCTTGATTTCTATTATCTGTTTTAGTTGTAATATAAGTGTATCCATCTTGGAAAACTTGTTCATTTTTTTCAGTAATAAAGAAAATATCACAAGTATCAACACCAACTATACCTTCCACTAATGAAATCAAGTCAGAAAGTGGAATAATATCAGTTCTATTAATATTTAAGAAATATTTGCTAAAGATGTTTCTGATATCTGTTCTTATACTAATTTGATTTGCTGAATCAAAATATCTGATAATGACATTTATAACGAATCTACTTAATGTTGGATTAACAATTTCTACATCAGTGTTAACTAACATTTGACCAGAATCATATAATGCTCTACCAACAGATTTGATTTCATCTGTATTTAAAACAAATTCACTTAATGGTAAATCAAAATAATCTTGATTAGGTGATAATTTCTTTTTTATATTTGGTAATAATCTTAATTTTACAACACCATCATCTTGTATATTTGCGTCATTTTTTTCAACCCAAGCATGGATATGTGTGAATTGTGTATATTTTTGTAAATAAGTAACATAGTTATCCGGGTTTGCCAAAACAAAGGATTTACTAGTTCTAGGTGCAATCATTTTAGTAAAATCTGGATTTTCATAATCACTACCTAATGATGCGGGTATATAATTTTCAATAATAAGTATGTCATTCAAATTTATTTCTGCACCACTTTCATCAATACCAGAATCAGTAAAATTAAATGTAACATCTTTGAATGCAGTATTACCAGCGGAACCATTAGTTTTTATATATGAAATTACAATTGTTGAACCATTTGGAGGTATTGCTCCGAAATCACCATTACCGAACATAATAGTTAAACCAACATTTACAGAGGATTTAGCCATAAAACAATTACCTGAACCAAAACCATCATCAGCAGGCATATCATAAAGACTGTCTACTTTTGTCCATTCTTCTCCATTTACCGTAACTGCGACATTGTTATGGTCAGTCATAGATTGAATAATAGGATTAAATGTTTGAAGTGGACTACCATCAGATTGGAAGGTTTGTGATTCAATTTCACCTTGCATAAAATTTAAAGTGATGAATTCAGAATTATCAACTTGTAATTTTACATAATCACTATTCAGATTTAAAAAATACGAAACACCAGTTTCAGAAATATAAAAACGAGTAAAATTATTTATAATGACATATTTTCCATCTATATAATTGGTATTTGTATTTAATTTTACTCTAATTGCACCATATGCACTACTACCTCTCCATGGGTCATGTCCTGTAAGTCTAGATAAACCATGTATTGTTTCCGCATTTTGTGCGGTTTCAATATTTAATTCTTCAGCAGTATGTGTTATATAAGTGAAAACAAGTTCAGCCATATTTGCCATTACAACCAATAATTGACCAAATGGAGATGCCGCTGTAAATACTGACGCCGCTTGATCATATTTTGATACAAGATATGCGACAGCTTGTTGCATTAAATCTGATGCCTTTAATCTTGTTTTAGAAAAAAATCCCATAGTTAAAATATTGTATAAAGTATTTATGGAAAGAAAGTTCCATCATATATATAAAAAAATCGGATGAGTTGTTTGATACATTCATCCGATTTTATAATATTTGTCATATTATATTAAGTAAGAACTTACTTTTTTGTTATTTATTAGAAGGTCAACAACCATCGCAACATTAAAATCCCATTCCACAAATTCAACGTTAATGTCAACTGTATATGTGCCATCTAAATAAATAAATGTATTAATTTGTTGCCATATTATTTGTTTAATCGCTACTTCATTATATTCTGTTTCAAACAAATACATTTCTAAATCGCAACCAAATTCAGGCATACATAATACATCACCTTTTCTTGTAAATAATAATAAGTCAACTTGTTGTATTATTTCATCTAGTTCATTAGATAATTCAAGAGTATTTTCTTTAAATCTCATTTCCTCTTCGGGAATTGCGTATATTTCTCTTAACATTATTTTATTTCATTTACATTATTTTTTTCAACTTTATCATCAAGTTCAGCCATATCTGTTATAATTGTTGTATTATTCAATGAACCACCTTTCATTATACCAGCCATTTTACCAAGTTGACCACAAACAATACAATCAGTTAATTGGATTTGTCTACTGATAAAACAATCTTTAAATTTAGATTCTTTACAATTTGCATAACCAAATAAATTACACTTAACGATTGTTGAATTTTGTATTTTTGTATCATAAATGTCACAATTACTTATCTTACAATTTTCTATAGTAGATTCAACAATATCTACACCAGATAGGTGATAACATTTTTTTAAGTCCACATCTTTTAATTGTAGTTTAGAAATATCACTATCATAATTGATGGTTGCATTTGTAATGTTATTTCGTACTACAATATTGAATAATACATCTTTAATTGATGGGAATACAATGTCAATCATAGATATATCTGTGTTTAAATCCGCGGTTAATTTAATGGATTTATATTTTTGATGAAATAATTCATAACATCCAAATGATTGTGCATAGTCATTAAATTCTTTATTGTATTTTTCAATTTGTGCACTCTCTTTATCATCAAATTCAACTACATTAGAACAATTATATAATGTTATAAGAGTGTGATTAATACACTTTAATAATTCTTCCCATTTATTTCTGTAATTGATTTCTTTTGCATATTTAAATGTGATATAACCAAGTTTAATATTTGCAAATGATATTCCATAGGTTTCATCATTTTCATCTAAATATTTTAGTTTTTCAAATTGTTTTTGTACAAGTTCAGAACATGCTTCAATGTTATCAGGTTTTATGTCTGTTAATTTTTCAATATTACCATCTTTTGTAATATCTGTTAAATTTTTAAGAACAAATGATTCATTAAATTCAAGAATAAACTTAAACACATTAAGATTAGATATATTTGTAAAATCTTCATTAAAACCTAATTTGAAATACACATATGAATCTTTATATGTAGATAATGTTTTTAAAAAATCAAATACTTTTGGTAAAATAAATACGGCTTCAAAATATGAATACATAGGTGTTTTCACAATAAATTGTTTACCATCTTTAATGAGTATTGCATTATCATTAGTAGGATTGAGTAATTTATATTCAATATTTGAATAGTTGATATTTCTATTTAAAACATCTTTAAGTTTTTCTATTAATATATTTTCATCTTCTTTGAACAAACCACAAAATTCCAATCCAATTAAGGAATTGCCAGTAATGTGATCATTTTGGAATAAATTAGAATCCATATTTATAATTAAATTATATATTATTTATGTTTGTATAAGTTTTTTATATACAAAAAAAAGGAGTTTACACTCCTTTGATTAAATATTATACATTTCAAAATTTTTGCCATTTTCATCCATATAGGTTAATGAAATTGTTCCATCATATTTTTTGGGATGTAATATTCGATGTGCACCGGCAATACCAAAATAAGCTATCTGTGTACAAAATGCAAACGCATTTCCATGTTCAGGATTGTATTTCCAAAAGTTTGAACACAAATCCAATAGAGCATTTGCTTTACAATCTAATCCATCATCTGGATTTTCCCAATAAAAACTTTTAGATACATTTTCAACTAATAGTTGAAACATTTTTCCTAATTCTTCGCTTGCAACTTTTGATTCTTTACATTTGAGTATTTCTTTTTTCAATACCTCATTATTGAGATATTTTTTTTTATTTTCTTTCATATAATTATTATCACATTTTTCATATATTAAAATATAACAAAATTGAAAAAGTGGAAAATATTCACATATTCTCCACTTTTGGTTAATCTATTGTTAAATTTTTCTTTGGAATGATAATTTCTTTTTTGTCTGCTGTTATACAAGATAACATTCCATCATTGGGTATTTGTCCAAATTCTGTTGCAGTCACAAAGACCTTATCACCTTTTTTTACACCAGTCACGGGAATTTTGACAGTAACTTCAATATATCCATTTTTTTTCATTTTTTTAGGATCATATTTAAGTATTTCTGGATTTGCTGGTGATTCCAAATAGTTTTCAATTAATTTTTTTTTTCATAACTTTCTTGGAGTTGTTTTTCAAATTTATGAATTTCACTCTCTACTAATTTTAATGCCTCTGAAAGTTGTTCATTATTATCAGTTTCTTGGATGGTTTCAATTAATTTACTTCTTTGTTCTGACAAGAACGCTAATGTGTCTTTGATTTCTGTTCTTTCTGATTCAATGATTGCTTGTTGTTCACCTTCTAATTTTAGTTGATCTTCAAGAATCTTTGTTGCGTCATATTTCATAAAGTCCTTGATTTCTTCACATGCCTTTTTAGCAGATTCACAAAGAATAAGTTCATTGTAACCGAAAGGATTGTTAACCTTATTAACATAAACACCTTCAGAAACAGCGATAACACTTACAAATACACCAGGGAATTTATCATTCTTGATAGTTGTGATAGTATCAATATCTGTAAGTAAATCTTTACTTTCATAAAATTTTACGAGTTTTTCACAATCACCAATGGTTTCTCTATCAAATAAACCACTTCTCTTTAATGTTTCATTGATATCAAGAATTGATTTTTCACCAAGGTCATCCATACCTGTTAACTTTAACATATCTGTTTTACAGTCATATTCAAGCATTAAATCATTCTTACCATAGTAAACGAGTCTATCCTTATCTGATTCATATTTCATAAGTGAAAGACCTTCAAGTACATTAAGATAACATCTATCAGATACTGCCGCTTCTGTTAATGTCTTTCCATTAAAGATGTAGTTCTTACCATTGAGGTTGAAAATTTTGTTATCACCATCGATAAGAAGTGGTGAAATATTTTTATATACTGAACAATTTGAATTTTCATAAATTTTTTCATTTACTTCACCTCTTTCCGCTTTTTCTTCCGCAACAATACTTGCAAGAATATTCTTTCCTTCTCTGTTCCATGTGTTTTCGAGAAGAACATTTTTTAATGTTAATCTAACATTATCTTCATCAATTAAAGTATTGACGAGGCTTTCATATAAATCATCAAATGCTTGATTGTTAGTTTTATTAGAAATAGACTTTGCAAACTTTGCTGTTACATAACTCCATTTGTCACCAACAAATGTTTCGGCAATCATATTTCTTAAATCACTAACAGGCATTAACCAGTCATATTGAGAAAGATTCTGATAAAGAGATTCTGCAATGGTATATTTAAGAACAGGATTGACAAGTGTGTCATCAATTTTATAACCAGCCTTAATCTTTTCTTGCATAACCATTTCATCATCTTTTTGGATTTGAAGTTGTGTCATACAATTTTCAATAATCTTCTGTGCGGTTGATGCAGAAAAACCAAGACTATTGTCAGATTTCATATCCTCTAATGCTGAAATTGCCTTTGTTGCACATTTGTGCATTTTTTCTAAAGTTAATTTCATATCTTTATTTTCTTTTACTATATTATTTTCTTTGTTAATTTGTGTGATATGTTTATTGAAATAATCAAGATGACTGTCAATTATTTCAGGAATCATACCCATCTGCCATAATGATTGCTTGATAACATCATCAGATTGACCAGTTTTTTTATAACTGGCAATCAAGTTAATCATATTTTTATTTACATTATCCATATCAAGATATTTATTATATAATTATTTATGTAAATTAAAGACTTGATAATGGATTATTTCCATCATCTTTTTTATCTTCCTTTTTGTTTTCTGATGATTCATTATCATTTTCTTCGTCTTTAGAATCATCTTCATCTGATTTTTCAGAATCTTTCTTATCTGAATTTTCATCTGATTTTTCAGAATCTTTCTTATCTGACTTTTCATCTGATTTTTCAGAATCTTTCTTATCTGACTTTTCATCTGATTTTTCAGAAT
This sequence comes from uncultured Clostridia bacterium, assembly GCA_945937975.1. GTDB lineage: Bacteria > Bacillota > Clostridia > Christensenellales > UBA1242 > UBA5893. Next base: position 6,834 of record CAMEUD010000022.1, on the reverse strand, counting down.
CTTTCTTATCTGACTTTTCATCTGATTTATTGTAATCATCTGTTTTATCAGATATTTCTTTAATTTCTTTTTCTACTTTATCTTCAGATTTATCAACAGAATTAACTTTATCAGAAAGATTTTTAACACTTTTCTGTAAGTCTTTAATCATATCCTCAATAGACTTAATATTATGTTTTTCTTCTTTCTTTTTTTCTTCTTTTTCTTCTTTCTTTTTAAAATCAGCAAATGATAATGCGTCAATATTTAAATGTTCTGGCTCCATAGTTGGTTTAAATTCAATAGACTTTTGAACATCAGTAGGTGCATTTTTAATATCTAAATCATTTAAATCTTTATTTTTTATAGTTTCTAAATAAGAACTAAATGACAAATTACCACATCTTTCACTTTTTGATATTTTTTGTGATATATTATCAATGATTTTGTTGAATAATCTAACAATACCTGGAGACATAACGATAGATTTATAATCTTCTGGTTTTTTAGTTCTAAAACTACCTAATAGTGTCTTGAATATAGATTTGAATTCTGGATTTTCTTTAAGTAATTTTTTTGTTGTTTCATTACTTATTTTATTAAAATCAATTCCGAAATCTGTATCAATACTTTCCTTTACAATATCATTTGTATCAACATCAAAATCTTCCAATTGAGATTTCTTATATTTGATATATCTGTTAAATAATCTATAAAATAATTCTAAATATCTGTCATCTTCTGTTTTACTAGTTAATATGATAGAATCAAGATCTTGATTTGTCATAAACACAGTAAAATCAGATAACAACACATCTGTATTGTCCTTATACCCCTTCATAGATTTCTTTTTAGAAATTATATTAGACATATAAGGATCGAGTAATTTTGCAGAAATTGGTTTAGTTATACCATCATCAGAAATGAATTTAAAAATAAATCCATCAATAGGAGAATTAAAACCGTCATTCTGATATAATGAATGTTTTAATGATGGGTTTAATAATGTGATGACAAAACGAGCAAAAGATTCTTTATTAGAAGTATTGTCTTTAATGTAATCATGTAATCTTTCTTTTTGATATTCAGAAAGAAAACCTCTGAAAACTGGTTCTTGATATGCAATATCAAACATTTCCGCCCAAGTTCTTAAATCATCACAATCATCAATTTTTGTACCACTGGTTGTAATAATACAAGAAAGAACTAAATTGTTTTTTGGTAATACGGAGTAATTTATAAAACTTGGTTGATGGTTTGGGAAATATTTACACACAAATGTCCAATTTGCGGGTATTTTATCAATAATCAAGTTTGAAAGATTATTTAAATAAGTCATACCATTTTTATAAAATGTTGTCATGACTTTATCAGCAATAGTTATTTCCCTTTTGTTATTTCCAGAACCTTTATAAAAAGTTAATTTTCTATTTAAATCTGTTTCAGATGATGCCTTTTTTTGAAAAGACAATGTTGCAGCGTTTAATTTTTCATTAACTATAACCTCTTTGTTTAAAAGGTTTTCTAAAAATTCTTGACCTTCTGCATTTAATATGTTTTGTAAACTTAACATTTTTTAATTATCAATTTGAATTACAATATATTTATGAATAAATTAATGGAAATCCTCTTCTGGATTGTGTGGTTCTGGTTCTTTAGGAAGATAAATTCTATCAATGAGATTTTCATCAAAGTCCTTACGATCCAATTCTTTTTTAGTTCTACCCAACATAGGTGCTTTGTGTTTATTTGATAGCAGATTTTCTTCTTCGATAGTAGACAGATATGCAGAAACTCTGAATGTTTCAAATACACCACCAGCCAACATTTGCATTTCACCATAAGAAGTCGAACGAAATTCGACTACACCAACAGCTTCCGCAGGAAGTTTTTCCAACATTTCATCAATTTCACATAATGACAATCCATGTTCAAATGCTGGAATGAAAGACTTCATTTCTATTGAGAATGATGTTGAAAATTCTTTTTTGTCATTTAATCCAAATTCTTGAGGTAATTCATGACTATAATCTGTAGGTACATTAAATGCCGCATCAACATTGAACATTCCAAAATCAACTTTAAAATAATTTGGATTTTTGTAAATTCTACTTATGATTGCTTCAGTTACTTTAAATAATTCAATATTGTTTGAACAAATAACTTTACAATCAAAATTCAATGTAACTGGTACATATTCAACATTTAAATATAATGTGCGTAAAAATCCTTTACTCTCCCTAACTATTTTTGTATGATTATATTTGTTGGTTTGTTCGGCCATATTAACATTAATGCCTTTTAAATTTACCATACATCTAGGTACCCGTTCATAATCACCAAACGCTTTACCCATTTGAAGAGCATCATAATAAAATTCATCTTTCAAGAAACGCTCACCACCAGTGATTGAATATAAACAAGGAATATCAACCCTCTCAACTTTATTATTATCAAGACGATTATATATACATAATTTTTTGTTTAATTCGGCAAGTAATGAAATAATCATACTTCTAATAAAAACATCATCCTTGTTTGATTTTATATTATAATCATTCATAATTATTCTTCTTCATTATCTTCTAACCAATCTGGTTCAAATCCAATCTCTTTAAGTTCTTCTTGTGCTTTGTCAACCGTATCCGGATCATCAGGATCTATACCCAATGTATTTTCAATATTTGTAACACGATCATTAAGGTCATCAAGTTGATCTGCGACAGACATATCCATAAATTTCTTTTTTCTACCGATAAACTCTATATCCTCCTCATCAGATGTTATGGTTGGACCTGTAATTTGTGGATTATAGTGTGCAACCATTTTTTTGGTAATATAATTTATATAATCCAAATTACTACCATGTAATTTTGAACGTAAAAGCTCTCTCCAGCCAATTTTTCTTCTTGATCTTGCTGTATTAAGATATTTGATTACATCTTTGTCAAATGATAAATGTCTAGCAAGATCTTTTACGATATCTTCTTCAGACTTGTATTCAAGTAAAAAATCTTTATATGATTTAATATTATTCATAGATATATTAATGATATATAATGTATTTATGAAAAAAGGGGGATAACTATCCCCCTTTTAATGTTTTTGTACATTTCTTAAATAATTCCAATGTAATCAGTTTCTTTTACAGAAGCAATTCTCCATTCCGCAATAGAACCATCATACTCTTCCATAACTTTATTGTTTGCATCTGTTGATGTCTGTGCGTTAACAACCCATGTCTCTTTCCACTTACGGATTTTAGGATTACCAGCACGATCTGTTGCATCTGTTTCTTCTTGTAATTTAACTGTTACTAAAAAATATTTTACTTGTTCCATATAATATAAAAATTAAAATAATTTATTTTCATCATTTAATAATTCACCAGGCAATTTACTCACATCTTTAAGTTCTTCCAATATCTGTAATTGTAGATATGAACTAATTCTTTTCCACATTGTTTGTAATCCAATTCCACAATATTCACACATTAATACGAAGATTCTACATAATGGATAGTCAACCTTCATTCGGGCATAACAATAAATCAACATATCATTAACAATTTGATAATTTATTGTTATTTTCTCATCACTCAAAAGAACAGCCTTATATTTTGAGTTTTTTATAATTTCATGGAATTTTTTTTCAAATTCTACATCTTCAAAGGAACCATTGAATTGATAACATTTAGGATTAATAACTATTTTTTCTTCTCCATAGTCAACATAATCAACTTGATTCCATTTATTATTTTTGATTTTTAAAGTTCTAGATGTCTTTATACGTTCTTCTACGGTTTTATCTGCAGATTTCTTTTTATATATGTCATTGCCATCTTTATCTAAAAATTCCCTCTTGTCAATAATTTTTTCATTATCATCTTTTGGGATATCACTATCAAACCAATCAGTCATAAAAAAATAATTTATAAATTAAAAATAACAAAAAAAATATATAAATAAATTATGAAAAATATATATTTATTATTGTCTAAAAATAAGTTTAGATTGAAGGAAGAAAAGGTTTTTAAACAATATTATCCACAATTATATAAAGAGATATTACAAATTGATTTCCCAACGGAATTTAAGTTTTCACAAAAATTATATCATTATTTTAATAATGATTATAATCTGTCATTGGGATTATGTTCTTGTGGCAACAGATGTAGATTTATAAGTTTTAATAAAGGATATGTAACACATTGTTCAAGAAAATGTGCAATGAATGATGAAAAAACAAAAAACAAATATAAAGAAACATGTATGTCTACTTTTGGAGTAGACAATGCTGCGAAATCAGAAATTATAAAAAATAAAAGAAATCAGAATTGTAATATCAAATATGGCGTAGATAATGTTTTTCAATTGGATGATGTGAAAGAAAAAAGAAAACAAACCATATTATTAAAATATGGAAAAGAACATCCGATGCAAACACAACAATGTAAAGACAAATATAAGAAGACATCAAAACAAAAATTCGGAACAGATTTTTATATACAATCAAATGAAGGTAAGGAACATTATAAACAAACCTGTTTAAAAAGATATAATGTCGATTGGTTTTCCAAATCAGAAAATTACAAAATGAAACATGACGAAATCCAATCAAAAATTAACTTTTCAAAGAAACAACATAACACATTTCATACATCAAACATTGAACAAGAAATAATAAATTATTTTCAATCAACAAACATAAATTACATAAAGGATTATCGTTCAACAGATTATCCGTTTAATTGTGATTTTTATCTGACTGACTATAAACTCTATATTGAAATTCAAGGAACTTGGACTCATGGAAATCACCCATTTAATGAAAATGACCCAACAGATATATATAAATTAAATGTGTGGAAATCTAAAAATACTAAATATTATGACAACGCAGTTGAAACATGGACAATCAGAGATGTAAATAAAAGAAATACAGCATTAAAAAACAATTTGAATTTTATAGAGATTTTTTCAATAGATATAGATGAAGTTATTCAAATTATTGAAAATAAATTAAAAGAACTATATTAATAGTTATTTTTTTTTTTGTTATATTTTTTATGAATGATATTCGGCTTCTAAACCGATTTTAATTTTTTTTTATTATGTTATTAGATATTATACAAGACGAAAACAAATTACATGTAAGTTATTGGGGTGAAGATGGAAAAACTCACATTGAAGTTGTTGATGTTCCTGAAAAAGAACAATTTGTGTGGTTAACTGAACCTAAAAACAAAAAGGATGAAAAATCCAAAAGTGTAAAAAATTGGAATGGATTACCAGTTTTTAAACATAAAATTAATATACATAAAGAAAAACTTAATCGCTATAGGATGTATGAAATCCTTGATGGTGTGAAACAAGAAATAAAGGATAAAATTTTCTGTTATGCTGTCCCAGAAATGTTTTTTATCGATATTGAAAACAAAATGCAAGAAGGGAAACCAAATGCGGAAAAGGCAGATAAACCCATCACTATAATAGGTGTATGCTGTCCGAATGACACGATTATGGTTTTGTCAGGTGGATATAATTTAACATCTAAACAAATTGAATCAGTTCAAAAAAGAACAGATGAACACTTTTCTCAAGTAAACAGACATTTTAAATTTGTTTTTAAATATTTTGAGGATGAATATCAGATGTTACATTTCTTCTTTAAACATTTAATACCACGAATGGCATTGATGACTGGTTGGAATTTTGAAGATTATGACTGGCGATATATGTTTAATAGAGCAAAACAATATGGTATTGATCCAGCGATTGCATCACCAACTCATAGATTGACAGGTGCGGTTGATAGACCAGCACATGTTGGACTTGTGGATTATTTAAAAGCATATAAAAAATGGACTTGGAATACCAATGAAAATTACAAATTGGATACAATCGGAGAAAAATTATGTGGTATCAAAAAAGTTCAACATTCAGAAACATTGGATGATATGCTTGAAAATAATTTTGAAAAATATGTATATTATAATGTGATTGACTGTGGACTTGTAAAACTTATACATGAGAAATGTAATGCGGTCACTTGTGGTTTGACAACAGCTTGGCTTGGAAATATTAAAGCTATGGATTGTTTTTCAACAACATATATTCCTGAAAATCTTTTGAGAATGTCTTTTGGAAAAGAAAATTTGGTTCTTGGGGTGAATCCAAATCCTAAAAAGAAATCAGAAGGTGAAAAATATAGAGGTGCATTTGTAAAACAACCCGTTCCGGGACTACACAAGTATTGTACATGTAATGATTATGCGTCACTTTATCCAAGTTTAATGCGTCAATTTAATATTGGACCAGAAACATTTGTCAAGGTTCTTCCTGAAAATAATGATGAATTAAAACAAGAATATAGAGATAAGGGATATATTGTTTGTGCTACTGGTGCCGTGTATAAAAAAGAGGATGGTCATTTAAAAAAGATTATTACTGATCTTTATTTCAAGAGAAAGGCATATAAGAAAACATCTTTTAAGTATACCCAAAATGTATATGATTTAAAGGATATGTTGAAGAAGGGTGCAAGTGATGAAGAAATACAAGATTATTTGGTAAAAAATGGACTGGATAAAATTGAATGATTATGATTGATGTAGAAAAATATAAAGGTAAAGATAATGAATCATTTGAAGGAATATCCAAACAACAACTGATTGATTGGTGTATGAAGAATGATTTACCAGGAAATACGAAATGGGCACCAGAACACCCCATATGGGATGCGTTTTTGCCAAAGAAACCATCACCAAGAGAAGCGTGGTATCAGAGAGAATATATTACAAAGGCTGTTGATAATATGTATTGGATTCTTAATCAGTGTATTGACAGAAATAAA
>CAMEUD010000021.1 GCA_945937975.1 uncultured Clostridia bacterium | reverse complement strand
CAACTGTTTTGTGGGGTCCCCTTAATTCAATCATTTTATAGTAAAAAACGCAAAATTAACCACAAGAGCGAGGCTCGACAAAATCGCCACCGCAGGAGTTTAGTTTCCTAATCAACTGTGGTGGCTGTCAGCAAGCAAAGTTATTATTATCACAAACTTAATTTATTTACGAAAAATGAAATAAAAAAAGCCCAAAGAACAAGGCTCGCTTGGTATTTGCACGCAGGAGTTTGCTAACGCAAATGACTGTGTGCAAATTGCCAAGCAGAAACGAAGTTATTTGGAGCTCTTTTTTTATTTCATTAATGGGAAAAGAACAACATCTCTAATACTCTCTTGGTCAAAAAGTATTGTCATAAGTCTATCTACACCAAAACCAAGACCACTAATTGGTGGCATACCATGTTCCATTGCAAGCAAGAAGTCTTCATCAATTTCCATTGCTTCATCATCACCTTCTTGTTTTGCTTTGGCTTGATTTTCAAGTTCTTTTCTTTGAATAATAGGATCAACAAGTTCACTATATGCTTTTGCAAGTTCGTTACCTACACACAAAATTTGGAAAGCATCGATAATTCTATTATCTTTGTCATTCTTTCTTGCAAGTGGTATCAAAAATGCTGGATAGTTATAAAGAATTGTTGGTTCAATAATATTTACTCTAATTTTTCTCTTGTAAATATAATCAATTACTCCACCAAGAGTTTTTATTCCATCAAATTCTTTTGCTGGATAAAGTCCTGTGTTTGCAACTTTTTCAACAAGTTCATCTCTTGTTTTGCAGTCCAAGAAATCAAAACCTAATATTTTACGCATTTCTTCAACATAGTTAATTCTTGGCCAAACTTCTTTCCCAAAATCAAGTTCTTGACCTTGATATGTGATTTTTGTTGTACCTTTTACTTCCATTAAAAGTTCTTGTATAAACTTTTTGTAAAATTTAATATTATCTTCAAAATTCCAATATGAAGCATACCATTCAACCATTGTAAATTCTTGCAAATGTTGAGTGTCCATACCTTCATTACGGAAACATTTTGCGACTTCATAAACTCTATCAAACCCACCTGCAATTACTTGCTTTAAGTATGTTTCTGGAGCAATACGAAGATTGCATTGTTTGTCTAACGCATTGTGATGAGTAAAGAAAGGTTTTGCACTTGCACCACAAACTGCAGATTGAAGAATTGGTGTTTCAACTTCCATAAATCCATTTCTGTTAAGGAATGTACGAAGGAATGTTAATACTTTACTTCTTCCAACAAAAACTTCTCTTGCTGTTTCATTTGAAATAAGGTCCAAATATCTTTGACGATATTTTTGTTCTTGGTCAACAAGTCCATGAAATTTTTCTGGCAATGGACGAAGTGCTTTACTAAGTAATGTTACTTCATATGCTCTTACTGTAATTTCACCTGTTTGAGTGTGATATACTTCACCACTAACTCCAACAAAATCTCCAATGTCTATCATCTTTTTATAAAATTCATATTTTTCGGCATCAAGTTCGTTTACACCAACGCTAATTTGAATTTTTGCTTTTACATCTCTAATTTGCATAAATCCAAATTTGCCCATAACACGCCTAAATACAATTCTTCCACAAACGCTAACCTTTGAGCCATCTTCAAGTTCTCTCGCTTGTTCGATTGTGTGAGTTCTGTCAAATTTTTCTTTGTAAACAATTACACCTGATTTTTTTAATGTTGCAATTTTTTCAGCACGAATATCAATTTCACTTGATAATTGTTGTGTGTTTTCCATAATAAATTTTTCTCCTAATATATTAACAAACTGCTTGTTATTTATAACTTAATTAGGTTATCATATTTAACATAATTAGTCAAACAAGTTATTAAAACTTCTTTTTATAAATTTTTTGAGTTTTTAATATTTTTTCAACATATGAATTAGTTGATGAATATGGTATTTTAATTAATGTTTTACCATCAGTTGAATATTCTTTATTTTTAAGCCAATTACCAACAACTCCTTCACCAGCGTTATAGGCACATAAAATAACAATTTTATTTTCAAATTTTGTTTTTAAATATTTTAAATAATATGTCCCGATTTTAATATTAAAATTAGGTTCTTTTAATTTTTCATAATCATATTCTTCATTTATTTTTTCGCATACAAATTCCGCAGTTTTGGGCATAATTTGCATAAGACCAACAGCACCTTTATTTGAAATTGCATCTTTATTAAATCCACTTTCTGCATTTATTAAACTTGCAATAAAATCATACTCAAAATCATATTTATCACAATTCTCAATTATAATTTCTTTATAAGAAAACGGATATTTATAATTTAAGTAAAATAAATATCCGTAAACTGATATACAAGAAATAACCATACAAATAAAAAATATAATAAATAATTTATTTTTCACATAGTTATTTTATAACTATTTTCTACAAAAAATACATTTAAAATTAATATAATAATATTTAATTACCAATATAAATCTTTTAAATAAGGGTAGCCATTATTAATATTAGAATTACTTGTCCAAACTGTTGAATCTAAAGAACTTGCTGATGGAATATTTATTTTATAATTTGTTTTATAAAAATCTATTGTTTTATCAATTGCATACCTAGTTTGTGCCTGATCGCTTGTATTTTCTCTACCTTCTGTTGAATTTTCCATATAAGCCTTACAATATATTTTATTATTTTGATATTGACTAGTGATATATGCTGATGTTTCAGCTTTCCATTTTTGAGTCCCATATCCCCATGCCCCAGTACCTTGATCGGTAATATAATATGTTGTTGTGCCTTTTTCAGTAGATTCCCTGCACATGTTTAAATAATAATCAATGGACTTTGTTAAACTGTAATTAAAAGTTTGATCTGAATAACAATTTTGAACACCTATGGATCTATTACCGTTTATGCCAGAAATATTGGTTGGAATTTTTATATTAAATTGATAGACAAAAGTATCGCTATATCGCATTCCACCTACATCATCATACCATAATTCAGCAGTCAACATTTTTGTTATACTATAATTATCGCTGTTTGATGTTATTTTACCAATATTATAACTGTTTTTCACTTCTTTTGTGGAATATCCAACTATACCACCAACAAAACTTTGATATGTCGTTTTATTGTCATATTGATTAATATCTTTTGTATTATCTTCCTTATATGAACCAGTCCATATTTTTAACCAACAATCTCTCCACCCCAAACCTATTGACCTGAATACTTTTAATGTTTCTACTTGCGTATTTGTATTCTCTATACTTTGGTCATTTTTTATAGGTCGTGATTTACAAATTAAATTGCCAGTATTATAACAATTATTAATCGTATTCAAACTTTTGCCAGCAATTCCCCCAACATAAGTTGTTTCATTATAGTCATCGCCACCATTTATCTCTCCTGTATTATAACATTTGTCAATTGACTTTGTAGAATATCCAACAATTCCTCCTACCATTATTTCTGTAGCATTACTTAAACTCATAACTTTTAAGGATATACCATTGTTTAAATTAATTTTTTGCAATATTTTTGTTGTTAGTGAAGCACGATTTATGCATAACGATAATATATTTCCCCCTTTATAATACCCTGCTATTCCTCCACAATATAAATTAAAAACTTTACCTTTTATAAATAAATATTCAATAAGGTTGTATGTTCCTAAATTAATTGTTTCATCAATTATTATTTTACCATTATTTACACAACGAGTCACAGTTCCACTGTCAACATTTCCAACTATGCCACCCATATGTGTTCCATTTTTTATCGTTGCATTATTATAACAGTTTTCAATATTTGGTTTAGTGCCTTGCATAAATCCAACGATTCCACCGATGTAACTTTTTGTTGTATTTTTACCAATTTTACCAACAACACTTCCACTTTTTATATAAACATTACTAATTTTACCATTATTTGATTCGCCACACACTACTCCCATTTTATATTCTACAGATCCATCTCCTGAATATTCAATATTAACATTGCTAAAAAATAAATCTTTTACAGTACCAGTCAACTTTAAAATAAATCCTACAGTGGCATTATTGCTAGATATTTTCAAATTTGAAATAATAAAGCTGCCACCATCTAACACTTCACTGAAATCACTTGAAATCCAAGTTTTGCCATTTAAATCTATATTTTTTGTAAGTTTGTATTCAGTACTAATATCACTTAATTTTTCAGCTTTTAGACTATTACTATCGGTATTTAAAAACATACCTGCAAGTTGCTCTGGAGTTGATATTTCATTATATACTTTTTGTTCATTTGTTTCTGGGTCAATTTCTACAGATTGTTTAAAATTCGTGTCTGCAACATACTGCCATGAATCTTTAAATATTTCAAATTCTTTTCGTTCTTCTATTTTTTGTGAGATAAAAGTAAATGAAAAATATATAGTAAACAATAATAAAAGACTATATAGCATCCAATAAATAGTTTTTTTGCTTGTTACTATCATATTTTTTCCCCCCACCCCCATTTTTAATATTATATATTAATTAACTTTTTCAAGTCAAATTTTTTAATCTATTGATTTTTTATTTACTTTAAAGTTATAAAATTTGCTAGATAAAATCTTCAAATTATAAATAAATCATATAATTATGCATCACTTATTATGAGATATAATAAAAGTATCATAATTAAAAAAAATAGTTTTTTTCAAAACTATTTTTTTAACTAAACATCTTTAACAAATATTGTTTTTATTTGACAATTTGTTTCAACATCAAAAGATTGTTCAAGATAATTTTGCTGTTCATCATTTGTTATAAAATTCAAAACATTTAATATTTCATCATTATTAATGATAGAAATTGTATTATTTTCTTGTTTCCATTTGTATATAGAATTTTCATCACCGTATACGATAATATTATTATTCTTAAACTCAATATACGCATCTTTGCTACTTTCATAATAATAATATGCGTAGAAATCTGCCTTTTCTTTATTGCTTGAATCATCATTTATTCCAGAACTTGTCAATTCATTTAAGTCAGCAATACTATAATTAAATTGTTCGTTGTTTATTGTTATTTCTAATTCGTATATATACCATTTGCCAATCAATACATTATTACCACAACCAGTTATAAACAAGCAAAGAGTAAAACATAATAAAGTCATTAAACATTTCACAAATTTTTTCATATCTTTCTCCTACCAATACAAACCATTTAGTTTTGGTAACTCTCCACTGGTATCCCACGAGCCTAAATTTTCAAACCTATTCTTTATTACTTGATAAGTACTTCCAAAAGCTGAAACATTGTAGTTTATTTTATCAATGTTATATACATAATATACTGTTTGGTCTTTGGTTTGATATTGGCTTGTAAATTGTACCCAAAATACCAAATTATATCCTGATAAATCACCATATGAATCTTTTTGCTCATTGCAATTTATCGCATGAATAGATCTAAATTCACAGCCATTGGAATCATAAATATACCAATCACAATTTCTTCCTGTGTTTGTACCTTGTACAACACCATCTTTAATTTCATTAGTTTTAACAGATTCGTTTTTAACATACAATGATTGAGTTAAATTGACTTTTGAAAGTTCTTTATATGATACAGTTTTAGAAGCATCGAAGCACCAACTATTATTTGAGTTTGGACAAATGGTATCATAGTTATAACCAACACCAAATGTAAACTTGTCTGCTATCCACATATTATATTGATCATTTGCTTTCCATTTAAAATATAAACTTACAGTTCTTTTTATTTCACTATCCGTTGAATCAACAGTTCCAATATTATAACAATTTGATATTTTAATATTTTTACCACTGCCACATATTCCACCACGATAAACATTTTGGACTATTGTATCTACATAAACTGATTCTTGTTTTTTATCTTTATATTCACCAGAGCCTTTACTATTTGTATATGTTCCACTAACTATGCTCAAACTAAACGCCCAAAATCTACCAACTCCATCTGCAAACTTTTCATTAGTATCGTTTTGTACTGTTCCAGAAGCAAGTGTCTTTTGATATGCACTGCCACTTATATTACCTGTATTATAACAATCATTAATAGATGCTACAGATTGCCCAACAATTCCACCTACCATAGTTTCAGCACAAGCATATTCACTACCACCATCAACATCTCCTTTGTTTGAACATTGTTCAATAGTTACTGATGCAACCCCAACTATACCACCAATAGATAAATTAGTGCAATCTACATCATCTTCATCTATAGTCGTATAAATTTTTCCTGTATTTTCACATAATTTTAATGTTCCACCATGTATTTCACCAGCAATGCCACCAACTCTCATATATGCACCATCGCTTGCACAAATACTACCTTGATTAATACAATTTGTGATAGTTCCATTATCCATATAACCAACAATTCCACCAATGTGTTTACCATAGTCAAGACTTGCTTTATTGATTGAATTTTTTATAGTTCCACCTTTTAAAAACCCAACAATTCCACCAACTGCTCTTTCTTGATTGAATGTGTTATCGGCCCCCACACCACTCCCATAAATATATCCACTATTTATATATACATTGAGAATTTGACCACTTTCCATTATCCCAGCGATTCCACCTATGTAACATTTAGTATACCACTTGTTTGTTGATACATTCAAATTATCAAAATAAAGATTTTTTATTGTACCCCTTAAAGTCCCTACAAATCCTAAAATTCTTGTTGAATAAGAACTAATTGATTTATCGTTTATTGTTAAATTTTGAACATGGTAACTATTACCATCAAAAGTTTGTGTAAATGTTGATTCAACTTGCCAAGTTTTCCCTTTAAGATCAACATTGTTAGTTAATCGGTATGTTCTATTACTAATTGTGCTTGTATTTTCTGCACTAACTGATGACTCACTCAAAAATGCACCAGCAAGTTGTTCTGGAGTTGAAATCTCATAATATATTTTTTGTTCATTTGTTTCTGGGTCAATTTCTACAGATTGCTTAAAATTGGTATCTGCAACATACTGCCAAGATTCCTTAAATATTTCAAAATCTTTTTTCTCTGCTATAGATTTTGATATAAATGTGAAAGCAAAGTATGCTGTGAACACAAAGATTAATCCATAAAGTGTCCAATAAATAATTTTTTTATTTTTTGAAGTTGTCATATCTCGCCTCCTTTTTTATTATTATATAATAATAAAATTTTTTAAGTCAAATATTTTAAAATAAAAAAATGCCTATATAAAGGCATTATTTTCTTTTTAGTATAATTTTTAATTCATTATTACCCATTGTTTGAGTTGTTGAGATGGTATTATTATCTTCAAATGAATAGATAATATTTTCAGAGAATTCATAATTACTTTTGACAATTATTTTATCATCTTCTCTTTCCCAAATTAATGTAGTGTTAATTTCATTATCTTTCATTATATTTAAAACATTTTCGTTTTTAAAATTGTATATTAAACCATTTGTTTGTGCACAAATTAACCCTATTGTACTTTCAACAACTTCTTTATCTGTATAGTTATCTGGATTTTCTAAAACATCTGTGTTTGGAGTTAAATTTTGTGCTTGTTCTATTGTATATTCGTATGTTATTCCATTATATAAATAACTGCACGAATAAGTTTGCCAATTCCCACATATTGCATCGCTATTACATGCCGACATTACGAAACAACAAACCAAAATACTAACTAAAACTAACAATCTTTTTTTTATAAACTCTCCTTTTTTACCAGCAGAGACCGATTAAGGTTAAATGTCCACTAGCATCAATTTTCCAACATTCATTTTCATTTATAGAATTAATGAAATTGGAAGCATCTGTTACAATATAATTACTATCTTGTGGAACAATTTGATTTAAGTTTTGAGACATTATAAATTCATCTCCACTTCCTGTTTTTGACCTTTTTGAACCACCATTGCTAGTTAAAGAATATTTGCATCTTAGTGATATATTATTAAATGATGTATTAACATTACTCTTTATATTTGCGACATTGCTTACTGAAAATAATTTATTATCTCCAGTTACACTTATATCTGCTGTTTCTTGATTTGTGTTCAGTTTAGTAGTGTGAGTTGCTGTTCTTTTTGCATTTTGGAAGATTGAAACAATTATAGTCGTTAAACTTAACCCCGGAGTTAATTTTTTTGTATAATAATCATCAGCTGTTAATTCATAATCATAAGAACTTGTTGTTGGAAAAGCTATTGTTCCCATAGTATTTTCAATTCCATTTAAACCTTCATTGGTATTCCCAATTATTGGACCATAAAAGAACGAATAAGTGTATGACAAATTCATTGTATATTTTCTAATACTCATTTCATGAACTACCGCAACAGTATGAACACCAGCTGTCCAAAAATCTTGTTTATAATCCAATGCATATATGTAAGTATCATAATATTTGATTGCTCCACCAGTAATTTCTCCAGTTGAATATGATGTTGATATGTTTGCATCCTTTCTCTTTCCAACTATTCCACCAGCATATGCAAATTCTGTATCTTTTACTTTTTTCTTATTAAGCAATCCATAATGCCAATAGTTCCAACGCCATTGATTGTAAAACCAAGCAATTACTAATTTATCTCTAAATGTATCTATTTGTTTCATGCTATCACTATAACTTTCATCACATTCTGTTGAACTTTGAATTATTGCTGATGATTTTACATTACCAGTATTAAAGCAATCTTTAATCTCTTTTTTTGAAAATCCTGCTATTCCGCCAGCAGAAGTTTCCTTATAACTAACTTTATCTCCACCATTAATTATTCCACGATTTCCACATTGTGAAATTTCTATATTATTATAGCCAACAATTCCGCCGATGCTTAAATTTTTGCAAGTATACTGACTATTTTCTGGTGTAACAAATGAACTTACATTGCCAACATTTTCACATAATTTTATTTCACCCAAACTATGTGTTTCTCCAACAATTCCACCAACTCTTAGATAATTTCCAATGTAACTTTCAACTTCTCCATAGTTTGTGCAGTTAATTAATTGACCATCTGTCATAAAGCCAACAATGCCACCAATATGTTTACCATTTGAAACTTTTGCATTGTTTATTACATTTTTTATCGTTCCACCGTCCATTTTACCAACAATAGCACCAACTTCTTTGTTAAAGTTATTGTATTCTTGTAAAACAGATATTTCTCCACTACTAATAAACACATTTGAAATTTCGGCATCTTTTGTCATCACACCAGCAATTCCACCAACAAAACAATCAGAATCAGCTCTTGTGCATACAATTTTTAGGTTATCAAAATATACATCTTTTATTGTTCCAGCAAGTGTGCTAACAATTCCAGCAGTATCCATAGCACTTGCTATTGTTAAGTTTTGAATATGAAAACTGTTGCCATCAAAAATATCATAGAAAGTATCTTGACTAACTGACCATAACTTTCCACCTAAATCAATATTTCCAGTAAGTTTATAAACATTGTCAACTTTTATAACAGTTCCTTGATTGTCCTCATCTTCAGCCTTAACAGAATTATTACCCATAAACAAACCAGCAAATTGTTCTGGAGATGAAATCTCATAATATGATTTCATTTCTTTTGTGTTTTTGTCAATTTCTGTTGCAATATTAAAGTTTGTATCAGCAACATATTGCCAAGATTGTTTAAAAATTTCAAAATCTTTTTGCTCTGATATTGCTTGTGATACAAAAATGTAACTAAAGTAAACTGCAAATACAAATACAAAACTATAAATAATCCAATATACAAATTTCTTGTTTTTTAAAGTTGCCATACCTGACCCCCTTATTATATTGTTTTTTTATTAGTATATAACAAAATACGGAGTTGTCAAGAGGGGATTTATTTTGCATCGTACCAAGTCTTTCCACTTTCAACATCAACGATAAGTGGAACTTTTAGTTGTGCAATATTTTCCATACAATCTTTAAGTATTTTTTTAACGATGTCAAACTCATCTTCCTTGGTGTCAACAATGAGTTCATCGTGTATTTGCAGTATCAATTTGCTTTGCAAATTATGCTTTTTCATTTCTTTGTAAACTTTTACCATTGCAAGCTTGATAATATCACTTGCACTACCTTGAATTGGAGCATTCATTGCAACTCTTTCTCCAAACCCACGAGTCGTAAAAATTGGTGAGTTTATTTCAGGTATTTTTCTTATTCTTCCATACATAGTTTTTGAATAGCCATTTGTCCTTGCAAAGATAACTGCATTATCCATATATTGTTTTACACTTGGAAATTCTTGGAAATATTTATTAATAAAGTCTTTTGCTTGAACCACAGTTACTCCAATTTGATTTGCAAGTCCATATGCACTTATTCCATAAACGATACCAAAGTTTACTGCCTTTGCCATATGGCGTTCTTGTTTTGTAACTTCATTAACATTTATGTTAAAAATTTTGGCTGCAGTTGATGTGTGTATATCTCCACCATTATTATATGTTTCAACCATATGTTTGTCTTCTGTTAAATTTGCAAGAAGTCTTAATTCAATTTGATTATAATCGGCAGAAACAATTTTCCCATTTGGAAATCTTGAAATAAATAGTTTTCTTAAATTTTTACCTTCTTCATCTCTAACAGGAATATTTTGTAAATTTGGTTCACTTGAAGATAGTCTTCCTGTTGAAGTTAATGTTTGATTAAAAATTGTATGAATCATATTGCCTTTTTCTTTTACCAATTTTTGATAAACTTCAATATAGGTATTATATAATTTTTGTATTTTTCTAAATCTAATAATAAGTGGCACAATGGCATGGCTTGGAGCAAGATAAGTTAATACATCAATATCTGTTTTGTGTTTTTTGTTACCTTCATCACTTAACCCAAGTTTATCGAATAATATTTCTGCAATTTGTTTTGGAGATTTTATATTAAATTCTTGTCCTGCTTCTTGATAAATTTTTCTTGTTGTTTCATCTAGTTCTTTGCTGTATAATTTTGCCAAATCATTTAGCATATCTTCATCAATTTTGAATCCATTTTCTTCCATATCAAATAGAACTTTTGCAAGTGGCATTTCTATATCATTGTAAATAAAATTTAAGTCGTTATCATCAAGTTCTTTTATCATTTTTGGTTTTTCTGCATAAAAACTACCAACACTTATTCTGTCATCAATTCTAAGACCTGCACTTAACAAATATTCAGCAATACAAATATCAAAAATATCTCCACTTATATGTTGAAATTCTTTTGATAAATGCATATGTGATTTTAAATCATATATTATTTTATTTATTTTATTATCATTTAATATTGGTGAAATTTCTTTAATTAAAATATCAAAATTAATATTTGAAAATAAATTTTCTTGACTTGAAATAAAGTACTCATCTCCGTCATTTATACAGAAATGATAATCATTTAAAAAATTAAAAGAAAATGTATTTATTTGTGTATTTAATATATTTTTTAATTCATTAATTTCTTTTATTTCTATTATTTTTTTTAATTTATTTTTTTTTTGCTCAATTATTTCTTTTTTAAATATTTCTTCTCTTTTTAATAAATTTTTAAATTCATATTTTTCAAAAAAGTTTTTAACTTCTTCTCCAAATGGAAAGTCATATTTAAAGTCATTTATATTAACATCAATATCACAATCAGTTTTTATTGTTGCAAGAGCATATGACAATTTTGCCATATCTTTGCCATTGATTAAATTATCTTTTGATTTTCTTTTTACATCATCAATATGTTCATATAAATTTTTAACCGAACCAAATTCTTGAATAAGTGCCAATGCTCTTTTTTCACCAATTCCTGCAACTCCTGGAATATTATCAGCAGAATCTCCCATAAGTGCTTTCATATCAACAACTTGATTTGCATTAAATCCAAACAAAGTTTGCATATTGTTTTCATCTACTTTTTCAACTTCACTGATACCTTTTTTTGTGAGCCACACACTTGTGTTTGCATCAATTAATTGCAATAAATCTCTATCCCCAGACAGCACAATATTATTGCAAGAAGAATGTTTTGCAATCGTTCCAATAATATCATCTGCTTCAATTCCATCAACTTCAAATGTTTTTATGTTCATACATGCAAGCATTTGTTTTATTAATGCAAATTGAGGTCTTAATTCATCTGGACAAGGTTTTCTTGTTCCCTTATATTCAGCATACATATCTGTTCTAAAAGTATGTTTTGAATGGTCAAAAGCAACTGCAATATAATCAGGTTTTTGCTCAACAATAAACTTTATTAAAATGTTTGCAAAACCACATACAGCATTAGAATATTCTCCATCTTTGTTTGTTAAAAGTGGCAAAGCATAAAATGCACGATTTGCCAAACTGTTTCCATCTATAATCAATAATTTTTCCATGCTTATAGTATATACAAAAATTCATCACTTTTGCAAATAAAAAACATCAATCAAACGATTGATGTTTTTTGTTAATTTAACATTTTGAATATTGTTATAATTCCTTTTGCACCACCAAACATACCTTGTATCCATTGAGGAGCAACTATCGCAATAGTAAAGAGTGCAATCGCAATTAATAGAACTATTCCTATAACAATTTTGATAACCTTTCCAGCAAGCCCACCAAATGCGTAGCAACAAAGAAGTGTTAATGCTCCATATTGCACTGCATAGTCAACATATTTTTGATATTCTGTTGGAATTGTAAATAAAGCTCCACCAGCAACATCATTCACTTTGAGTAAAGCAAGTCCTATAACAAACGCAGTTGTTATTATTGATAATACGAAAAAATATACTTGTTTCATACTAACTCCTTTTTTATCATTATATCATTGCAAAAGACTTTTGTCTATACTATTTTGTTTTACACTTTCTTGTGAGTTGTTTTAAATTATCTTTATGCTTTATTGTTAAAATAATTTCCTTTATTATTTTTTCTAACTCACTATTTTTTGAATAATCAGTTTTTGCAGTAAAATTAATTCTGTTTTCATTTATCAAATCTGATAAATACTGCTCGCCTTTTTCACCTTCTTTGTATACTCCAATAGCATATCCACCACTTTTCATAATAAGACGCATACAAGGTATATCTGTTGCACTGTCGCCAATATAAATCATATTTGTCATTGGAATTGGTCTTACATCGTGGTCCATATGGTCATTAACACTATTATCATTTACATTCAAAATGCCTTTGTTAATTCTATATATGTATTGAGTTTTGTTTGTATAGTTAATTGCAATGGCTGGCCAAACTGGCTGATTGTTTTCATTATAAACAAAATAACCTGCATAAATCTCTTTAAAATATTTTGCAATTTCTGTTCCTTCTATCATTTCTTTGATACCAGAAGAAACAATATAATGCTCAACATTAACACCAACACTTTTTGCATAGTCATTAATTCTATCGAACCAAGTTTTTACTCCGTTATATAACTCAATGTTTTTGCCACAATCAACAAGTGTTTGTTTTGTTAAATTAATATTTTGCTTTTTATATTCATCCACCATAACATACATATAACCAAGTATGCTATCGGCTTTATTCTTTTTACAAAAATCTTCACACTTATCCCAAAACTTGTCTTCACTCACACCAAGTTTGTCTATATATCCATAAGCTTGCATATCTTTTGGAGAAAGTGTTTTATCAAAATCATAAATAAGTGCAATTTTTGGTTTTCTTTGCATACACACTCCTATATTATTCTATTAGAGAATAACATTTGATATGCAAAATGTCAACAATGCCAATTATCCAATTTGTATTATGTTATTTATGTAATCACAAATTTGGTTTTCAAACTTTGTATTTGATTCTGTCAATTTTGATGCTTTGTTTAAATTTGTTACCAAACTATTTAAAATTAAAATGTTATCTTTTCTCAACATTTTTAGATTTTCAAAATTTTTCTTTGAAATAATACCATTTTCATATGCCAAATTTTCTGTATCCATTTGCATTTTTTCTTTGTATGAGTATTTTATTACAAAGTCCAAAAACTTATCTAAATATTCTTTTAATCTATCTTTATTTGTTTCCATAATATCTCCACAAAAAAAGAATAATATAATAGCATACAAAAATACATAATAAAAAAAACTAGATTAAATCTAGTTTTGTCGAAAGTTTAAAATGTTAATTCCAAACAATAATTAAAGTTGTTGGTTAAAATCATATTTCTTCTTTGCTGTTTTGATTGCATTATATTCACTTTCTGTGATATTTAAAGACCTACCATCAGTAAAACTTGCCCAACATTTTGATTTCTTTTTTACATCATTTATATTTTGCAGATTAAACAATTTTTCTCCACAAACACAAAATCTTTTTTCTGCCCCACAAATTTTCCAAATCTTGTCAGCTTCGCTCCCTTGAAGCATTGCTGTTGTTGGGTTTTTTGGGTCTATTTTAAAAACAACAATCAAGCAATTGTCTGATTTAACATAGTCTATGTAATTGATGTCGTCCATTGCATATAAACCTTCATCAATCTCCAAATACATACTAACCTCCAATATATTCGTAAACACTATAACACAATTTTAGCGCTTTTGCAATACCCTATGTTTTAATAATTTTCTTTTCTTACTTCAAAGTAACTTTGTGGATGGTTGCAAACAGGACAAACATCTGGTGCTTTTGTTCCAACAACAATATGTCCACAATTTCTGCATTCCCAAACCTTTACTTCACTTTTTTCAAAAACTTGTTTTGTTTCAACATTCCTTAAAAGTGCACGATATCTTTCTTCGTGATGTTTTTCTATTTCTGCAACTGCCCTAAACTTGAAAGCAAGTTCCTTAAAGCCTTCTTCTTCTGCGGTTTTTGCAAAGCCTTCATACATATCTGTCCATTCATAATTTTCGCCATTTGCAGCGTCTTCAAGGTTATGGGCAGTGTTTCCAAGTTCGCCAAGTTCTTTGAACCACATTTTTGCATGTTCTTTTTCATTGTCGGCTGTCTTTAAGAATAAATCAGCAATTTGTTCATATCCTTCCTTTTTTGCAACTGATGCAAAATATGTATATTTGTTTCTCGCTTGACTTTCGCCTGCAAATGCAGCCTTTAAGTTTTGCTCTGTTTTTGTTCCTTCGTACTTATTCATTTTTGTTCTCCTTTTCTTATATGTACACATTTTCTTATATGTACACATGTGTTATAATATATATTTTGATTTATGTCAACCGATTATTCGCTTTTTGTTT
>CAMEUD010000020.1 GCA_945937975.1 uncultured Clostridia bacterium | reverse complement strand
TAACACCCACAAATATTACATTGCCATTTCTCCCTGTTTAAGTGTTCACATGAATTACAAAAATTTAATCTATCAACATAAGTTTCAAAAGACACTCGCTTACCATATAACAGATATTTCCAAAGTGCTTTCAAAAATCTAACAATCCGCTTCATTAAGTTGCCGTATTTTATTTAATATATCTTCTTTTGATGCAGAATAATACTTATCTAAAAACAATTCTACATCTGTTAAAGTATAATAAGTTGTAAATATATATTGCTTTATTATATTATCTTGTTTGATATTACTATAATTATAATTTAAATAATTTACAACTTTCTCATTTATATATTTCATAATCCTATGAAAAATTTCAAATCATCAATATTACTGATACATACACCACAAATTATTTCACCATCTTCAATTATATTGAATGTAAAGAAATTATTAATTTCATCATAATCACAATCAGAGTCTGATGAATCAACCAATTCACAACCCTCACCAAGATATTCCATCCTAAATACACTCTTCTGCGGTTGCTTCAAATGTTGTCCATTAATGAATATATCTTGATAGGTTACTTTTTCATATAGATATTCATCACCATTGATTTGAAAACCGAAATCTTCTAATTCCCTATTTAAATTATCTAATGTGTTCATATTAAAAATATAACAAATAATTTACTCACCAAGATAATCTTTGGTATAATCAAGATAATCTTTGGTATAATCAAGATATTTTTTATAGTTATGTAAATTATTAGTATTTAATCTTACACCAATATTTGTTCCATAATGATTATATGACCAAAGTTGCAAATCGTCTTGTAATCCTAAATCATCTAATCCACTCTCAAAATCAGCAACATCAAAATATTCACCGATATCCTCGCGTTCATCAATCAGAATTAAAACATAATTACCGTAAGCTTCTTTTGTCAAATCACGACTAGGACAATATTCTATATTACTATTACCTATCAAATTAGCAATTCCTTCACACATTGACAGATATGTTTTTTCAGAAACTTCATTTTCATAAGTGTCATCTAGTTGAAAATCAACAATTGATTTATATGGTTCAAATCTGATACAGAAATTATTAACAGTATATGAGTTTGTATATTCTCCTGATTTGTTTTTAATATCTGCACGATGTTCAGCAACACTACTTGCATGTAAATCTTCTATCAAAACACCATAAAAATTATCTGAAGAATCATAACTGTCAATCATGTCTTCTAAATATGTTTCATAATCACAGTCACTATTTTCTATGATAATATCAAAACCAAAAGATGTCTTGACTTTTTTCCCGGACTCTTTTCTTAATTCATCCGTATTAGACCTTCTCAATGCGGATCCCCACATTCCTTCATTTAATTGACTGATTTTTTTCATTTTGATTTCATCATTTTTTGTATAAATTCCATTTGAACTGATTTTATATCTGTATTAACATACATATTAATATCACACATATCCCCTATAACTTTATATACATCTTCAAATAACAAGGAATATATTTTTTTAGTATTTTTAATCTTATATCTTTTTAACGCATATTTTACACCAAACTTCTCGCCAAATCTCATGAGATTCTTATAATTCATCTCTTTAATTTGTTGTTGTTTATCCGCATCTTTTAATTTATTACATTTTTTTATTTCTTCATTTATCTGTTTTTCAAACAATTGAAAATATATATTAATAAATTCTTGTCTGACTTTTTTTGGAATCATACATAAATCAATACACAAAAAAGATTCTGGATCTTTTTTAGATATACCCAAACTTAAAATCACAGGTCTTTGATTAAATTCTTCTTTAGTAGTAGGTTTGTATATCAATATATAAAATCTGCCTGGCAATAATACTTTATTATTACTGTCATACGCTTGTTTTTCATAATCAAATAAATAACCTTGTGAATCATAAAAATCTGACCAATCTTTAATATTCATGTTATTTTTAATATAGTATATATTTATTTATGAGTACAAAAACAATTAGAGATATAGTTAAAGAAAATTCTGATTTGCATTTTATCAAGATTAACAAACCTTGTAAAAATGATAAATCAACTTGGACATTTGATGTAATTGATAAAACATCACAATTGTCAGGCTTAAGTGATTATTTACATAATTACTATTATCAAATTGTTCAATTACGTCGTGATGAACATTATTTTATCGCGTATAAAATATACTATGGAAATGTATATGAATATTTTGTAGATTGTAGAAAATCAAATCATAGAAATTCAACAAAAAAATATATTCAATCTCTTATAGATTATTCAGTATATTCTAATGATATTTCTGAAACCAAAAACACACCATCATTTAAAATTACTGAAAAAGAAATGAAACAAAAACATCTTGATAATTATCTTGATTTGTGTCATTACTTTGGAAAATATTCAGCAATTGGAACCGGTTATACAAGAAATGTCAGAAATATTGTTGTGATGGATATTGATGTTGATTGTACGAGAGAAGATAATCAAAATGAATTAAATAATCTATTATTAAAATTCGCACGATGTAATTCGTTGCCAGATTTTTATATCTTAAACCATAATACAAACCATGTTCAATTACAATGGCTTGTAAAAAGCTTTGAGTATAAAAACATTAACAATGAAATAATAAAAAACATTCATAATGATTTGAAATCAGATATAAACAAAAACAAAGAAATTAAATTATTCGGAACAGATTTTACTACATTATCTGATTTTGGTCTGAATTATCGTCAATACACATTGGCTTTAACCAATATTGTCAAGAAACACAAATTCGGTGATAAACATTATACTTTCTGGAAAGCAAAAAATTTCTATTCAGCATTATTGGGAGAATATAATCTTGAATTAAAAATGCCTCAATATAGAAACGGACAATTAACATACTTGTCAAATACAGAAATGTTATATCTGTTTTCTACAAAAGAATTAAGACAACAATACTATAATGAGGCACCAACAATAGTTGAACTATATCAGAAAACAAAAAGTCTATTATGTGGTATAATTGAAAAAGTAAATGTCAAAAAAGTTAAAACTATACAAGATGATTCAAACAAAGTCAAAACACAAGTTATACCAAATAATAAATCATATGGAAAATCAAGAAATACTTTTGTCCTCACTTGTACACGAGAGACAACTTGGGAGATTGCAAGAATGATGAACTTTAAGTCATCCATCGATTTAACATCTTTAGATGAAATGTCCATATCAAAGTTTAAAGCAAAAGTTCATAATTTAGTAAAAAGAAGATTTAATAAAGAAAATAAAAAATATCATGGCGTTTGGCCAGATACATCTAATTATACTGATTACAGTAATGATGAATTTGAATCAACATTCAATAATTCATTTCTGTTTGCAATTAATAATTATATCAATTTAGGCTATTCAGAAGAACAAAGAAAACTTTCTATTGAAAGTAAACACTTAAAAAGAAATATGAATTTAGTAATTGTTGATTATGTTATTACAGATAATAATAATCTGAAAACAAAAGACATCTTAACAAAAGTAAATAACATTTTAGATAAATCTAACCAAAACAAAATTACTATCAGAAGTCTTCACAGATATATCAATTATTTATCTAAATTAGATGAAAACCAAAAACATACTTTATATACAGATGTTATAACTCAATATAATGAACGAAAAAGACAATTAATAGACGCAAAAAATAAATCAACAAACACGAAACTCATCAATACTTGTAAAAAGAGATTTCAATATGTTTCTTGTAATGTTATAGATGACATTAAAGCAAAATTAACATAAATTAAAAATGAGAGATTTTTTATAATTCTCTCATTTTTTCTATATCTTCTCTTCTTAAAATAATAACATTATTATCTAACATGCATTGATGTTTTGATTCAAACAATCCATCTTGAGTTCTGTCATATGGATTAATCATTTTATCACCATCAAAAAAATGATCACCCTTCACTTCATATAGTTTACCTTCTATTAAAAAATCAGGTTGATATATGTGTTGTTTATCATTATAGTAATATTTAAACTGAATTTCTGGTTGATATTCATATGATAAATTGTTCTTCTCACAATATTTATAAACTATAACTTCCCATGAGGAATCAAAAGATATATCGTTATAAATTATTTTTTTCCTATGATTTTTTGCAAATTTGGAAGTTTGTGCATAATTCTCAACTCCATATTTTTCAAGACAAGTCTTTTTCATTTTATCTTTACATTGTTGAGTTTGTGCATAATTCTCAACTCCATATTTTTCAAGACATGTCTTTTTTATTTTATCTTTATATTGTTGAGTTTGTGCATAATTCTCAACTCCATATTTTTTTTGAGTTGTTTCCTTAATTTTATTAATATGATGAATATATTCATCTTCTGTTTTATTTGACCAAGTATTCATTACTTGTTCTTTCCATTTATCACAACATTGATAAAATTCATTCCCATATTTTTTTAAACATGTTTTATTCACAGATTTTATCCAATCTTTTGTTTGTGAATAATATAGTGTACCAAACTTTTTTTTATTTGTATTTTCTCTTTTTTCTTTAATTATTTGTTTTTCATTTTTAGATTTATTTTTTTGAATATTTGATAATTTACTTTTATATTTATCTATATATTCTTTATCTCCCCAAAAACATACATTAGAACAATGATGATTATATCCTCTAATTAAATTTTTAAAAGAACATCTTTTACCACATTTACATACTCCCAATTTTAAATCTAAATCATTATATAAAAAATGCCAAAATAATTGTATAAATGGCATTTTTTCTTTATAATTATTTTTATAAAAATCTTCAAGAATTTCAGGGTAATATTCTTTTAAATAAGATTTTTTATTTCTATGTTTTATAAATTTTTCATCATCTAATAACCATAAATACTTCATAATAGTAGAATTTAATTATGTGTGGAGAGTGGATATCTGTAAAATAAACTCTCCACATTATTTATGTTAACTATTTAATTTTGTTATATTTAAATATATAATATTTTCTTATGAAACTGCATGTAAACGACACAAATGAATATCTTGTTATTGATGAATGTACAAGTATGGAATATTCACAATTACAGATATCTTATAATAAAGAAGTAAAAAATGCAAGATTTTCTCCAGCATATAAAAATGCCCAATGGGATGGAAAAATAAACTTTATACAAGGAAAATATCTACCTGCACAATCATATAAATATCTATTTGACATGTGTAAAGATTTTGGATTTGATTGTGAGATAGAAGGTCTTGATAATTTATTTGACAATGATATTGACTATGATGAATTCAAAAAATGGTGTGATGATTTCTTTAAAGATTCTGAAAAAAAACCCAGATATTATCAAATAGATGCAGCATATAAAGGTTTGAAATACAGAAGATGTATGTTGCAATTGGCCACATCTGCTGGTAAAACTTTTATCGCATTTATAATGTTTGCTTGGTTACTTACACATAGGAATGTGAAAAAAATTATGATGGTTGTTCCTAAAATTGATCTCGTTCTTCAACCAACAGCAGACTTTACCGAATATAACAATGGCAAACTTGATATAAAAATTCAACAAATATTTTCTGGTTGTAAACCTGAACCTAATGCAAATATATACATCGGAACATATCAATCTTTATGTAAAGAATGTGAAGAATTTTTTGACCAATTTGATGTTGAATTAACTGATGAGGTTCATTTAGCAACCAGTAAATCTCAAATATCTATAATGAGCAAAATCAAATGTCCATATCGAATAGGGTTGTCAGGAACAATTCCTAATACCAAATATGCGGATGGTCTTACACTTGTATCAAATTTTGGTCCAATAGTTACTAATGTTACTGCAAAACAATTACAAGATGAAGGTTTTATTTCTGATTGTAAAATAACACAAGTCAGAATGAACTATACAACTGAAGATCAGAAATATAATTTCAAAACCGCAAAAAAACAATTGGTAAAAGTCGGTAAGGGTAAAAATATGTATACTCTTGAAACCAAATTTGTTGAAGAAAATGAAACTAGATTCAACGCTGTTGTCAAACTCATATCTAAAACTCTAAAAAATACACTTGTACTTTTTTCTCACATAGATTATGGTAAAAAGATTTTCAAGTATCTGAAAGAAAATACAAACAAACAAATTTATTACATTGATGGAAATATTGATAAAAAAGTACGTGAAGAAATCAGAAAAAGAATGGAGATAAAAAATGATGTCATACTGGTTGCCAGTTTTAATACAACATCAACAGGTATAAGTATTAATAATATATTCAATATATTTTTTGTTAGTAGTTATAAATCAATATCTACAATTCTTCAAAGTGTAGGACGTGGTTTAAGAAAAAGTGAAAAGATAGGAAAAGATTTTGTTAACATATATGACATATCTGATAATCTTTATTCAGGATGTTATGAAATGGCACATGCTAGAGAAAGAATTAAAATTTATGAAAGTCAAGGATTCCCTTATGTGATTAAAGAGTTGAATTTTAATTCTACTAAATAAAAAAAAAAACAGGAGAAATATCTCTCCTGTTTTTTAATTATATTACATTAGATTCAAGTCTTTCATTAATATTATCAATACTTTTAAGAATATTAGAATATTGATTTTGAAGTTCTTTATATTGTTCTGATAGTAATAAATATTTTTTGTGTAAATCTGTTAATGCTGATGCTATGACCCTTTCATCATCTTCAAGTTGTGTTGAAAAACTTAATTTCACAACTTCACCATTTTCTTGTTGATCATTCGCAACACTCTTAACAAAATAAACACCATTATTTTCACCATCATTAACAACAGTTAATAGTAAACCAGGAATGGCAGTTGCACTTGTTGATTTGTCATCAACATATTTTTGTATATCAGATAACTTGTTCCATTGCATATTTGCAAGAACCGGATATCTTCCACTAGGTGTTAGTGACACACTCACATTCGCTGGAACAAATTTTGTATTATCATATTTATATTGTTCTGCCATCGTAATTATATTTAATTTTTCTGTTCTTTAATTTTTTCTATTCTTACATTCTTATATTCACCAGTGTTAGGAATATAATATAATGAATATGGAACTTTATCATTATGATTATATACAAACGAGTTATTTTTATTTCCAGGTGTAGCAGCAGATACATTTGTATCAAATATCAATTCATATGTTGAAGGACATAATACATAATAAATTTCATCTGGTTGTAATGTAAATACATTTTCTAATGTCTTATTTGAACACCATACTTGTTTAAGTTCTTTCAACTTAGATAACATTTCTGTTGTTTGTGCAACAGATGTATAATCTTGTGTTAATTTACCTTTCCAAACTTTATATGAACCAGTAATCTTTATTTGATCCTCTAATTGCTGTGAACCAGTATAAGACAATGTATAGTCATTACCTATATTTGTTTTACATACAACTTGATCAACAATTTGCATCATAGTAGTAGATTTAATAGTAAGATCACCTTCATTTAATGTAAATGTAGTCGAGTTGTTTTCGTTTTCTGGATAATCTGGATAATATGAGGTTTCTTGACCATTATTATCTTTAATTGTATAGTGTGTTTGGAAAACCCTACAATTCATAGGTACTTCTGAAGGTTGAGTTGGAGATTCTGTATAACTCATAAGTACACCATCTGTGAATGTTGATGTGATCTTTGATAAATCTAATACACTATCAATCTCATATGTTTGATTATTCGCTATATTTTGTTTTTTACCAGTATAATCAGTGATGCTTATAGAATTGGCATTTAATGTATTTTTTGGGTTAGATTTAATATAAGGGAATTTTTCCTTAATAAGCATCTTTTTTAATAATTCTTCTAATGTTGTTGATTTTTTAATTTTTGTACCAGGAGTTAAGTTACCTACTTCTGTACCTAAAACTTCAAATAAAATATCATCTTCACTACCAGCAACATCTTCACCGGACATAATAATAGCTTTCGCATCTAGATTAGCTTTACTTGATGTTATATTACCTTGAACATCTTTAGTTACAGATGTAACATATTTGTGTTCATCAATTTGATCTTCAACAGTCATTTCTACATTCGCAATCGCATTATCTACATACGAAACAACTGATCGTGCAGATGCAAGTCCTGTTGAACTATTATCCAAAGTATTTACAACATTTAATGAAAGTGATTTGTTTTCGCCTTCTGTAAACTTAATATAGTCACGTTGTTCAGGAAGTAACTTAATTGAAATTTTATAATCTTCTGGTCGTGTACCTGCCTTTACTACGCTTATACCATCACCACCCTGATAAACTTGAAATAATTCACCAACAGGAAATCTAATAGGTTCTTTTTTGTCTTCACTACCACCATTATCAACATTAAATGTCAACTTGATGTAAGGGTATTCAATTGTTTCAGTATAATCTGGATCCGCATCATGATTAAGAATCAGTTTAGCGTCAGACAACATACCATCTTTGATGAAATCTGTAGTATCAACAGAACCTATTGTTTGATTATTTTTATCTTTGAGATAAATCTTCTTTTCATCTTTTACATATTCTAAAGACAATGATGTCTGAACATCATTTAATATAGTTTGTATTTCTGTTAATGTGTTTTTATTATCAATAACTCTATTATTTAATTCATTGAGAGATGAAGCGACTACACTTTCATTGTCTTCAATAATTTTAAGAATTTCTTCTTCACTTTTTGCATCACCTAATTTAACCAATACACCAGTACTGTCAGCAATATTTATATCCGCAACACTCTTAACAAAATAAACACCATTGTTTGATTCTGTTTCATCTGCAACTACAGCGATAACCATACCTGGAATTGCTGTACCTTCTGCATCATTTACAAACATTGTTGCATCCGCAAGTGTATTCCATTGCAAATTACCAATTACTGGATATCTGTTTGAAGGAAATAATGTTATTGACGCATTTGCATTCACAAATACGGAAGGATTATATTTATATTGTTCTGCCATAAAATTTATATTTTGTTTATTTTTGTAATCTTATATTCATATATTTATCCTCATTAGGTATATAATATAACTTATATTGTTTAATTGTATCATCATCTAAATGATACTCTATAACAGAAGAATTACATTTTGCAATTATATCATTTGACAATGATGTTTCATATTTTAATGTGTATTCTGCTGGACACATTACATATATGATTTCATTTTTATTTAAATTGATTTCCTTAAATAATAAACTATTATATACCCAACCTTCTGTCAATTCAGATTTCAAATACTCAATATCGTCATTATTTAAATCTTTTGTAGTATATTCAAATGATGGCAATATACCATACCAGCATTTATATGAACCTATAAATTCCATTGCACAAGTTGTTGTATCACTAGGAATCTGAATATTTGAAACTTTCCCTGAATTTGTGATAGGTTTTTTTGTACTTTGAGAATAATTTATATCACAACTGATTGTATTTGTTCCATCAACAACTTGAACAAATATATCATTATTTTGATTTAATTTTTCTAAATTATAAAAATATGTCATATCAATGACTTCACATCCGGCATTTATAGTCAAATATTCACTTGGACTTTGATATGTTTTAAATGTTCCATCTATAAATTCACCCCTTACATTAAGGTTTATATTTTTATTTACTTCTACGATTTCTCCTTCCGTAATTGGTGATGTATGAATTTTTGAAGATGGATATGTATATATACATCCATCAAGTTCTTTGACAAACATTTTTTTCAATAAATCACCTAATGATGTATCTTTAGTAATTTTATCACCTGGTTTTATGTTACCTATTTCAACACCAAGTACAGTTAAAAAATCTTCAGACTCTGAATCAGATGATTTATCCATCAAAATATGATTTGAATCTAATGTCAAATTATCTACTTTTGAATTCAAATCATTTAATTTTGAATTAATGTTCTCAAGAATTGATTGCATTGATAATTCAAATAATACATCACCAGTTTTATCAAAAGAATTATAAAATTTAATAATACCATCATCAGTTATAGATGCTGAATGTATTTCTGAACTTTTATCTTGTGGAACATTACTCAATAATTCCCATCCTTCATCACCACCAAAATATAAACCTTTTTGATAATTATTATAAGGTTTAAATAAATTAACAAAATAACCTTTAAATTCAGGTTTGAATTCTTTTAGTTTTGATACAGAGTAAAATCTTATATCCATAATCTAATTATAAAATAATTATATATATATTATTTATGAATAATAAATTATGAACTCTTAAATTTCTAAAATTTAATTATACATATTTCCTATATAATATATAATATAACAGTTGTCTCATTTTTTATTATATTTTTTTGTTATTATTATTATATATAAATGTTTTTTTTCTTATGAAGAATATACCAATTGAAATGAAAAATGGATATATTATTATCCAAGACATTAAAAATGAATATATTAATGATACTGGTATATATGTACCTGATGAAAAAGTAAATAGATTTGCCAAAGTTTTAAAAGTGTATGAAGGTTCAGTTTTAAAAGAAGGTGATGTTATTGTTAAACCAATTGGTCGTACAACACCAATTAAAATTAATGGTGAAATATATGACTGTTTACGAGAAGGTTTTGTGTTCGCAAAAATAATTACAGATAATGAAAATGGGGAAGATTAATTTTACAGAAAAAGAAAAGAATGATATTTTAACTATTATCAATAGGTATAAAGAAATAAGTACATCAGTTGAGACATTAATTAAATCCATTACAGAAATCCAAAATAATATTAATGAATATGCAGATGAGATGGAACAACTAAAATCAAAAGAAAATGAAATGATGTCTGATTTAAGAACGAAATATGGTAATTTCAGTTTACAAGATGTTTTTGATACATTATATAACTCATGAGTGAAATATTAGAAAATATACAAAACAAGTTACAAATTATCATTAATAAGAAATTTAGTAATGATAGTTTTATAAAAAGGAAAATAGATAAGTATCATGATCGATGGAACTTCTGTTGTCCATATTGTTCAGACAGTAGGACAAATAACAGAAAGAAAAGAGGAAACCTTTATTTAAATGATTTAAGATATTTTTGTTTTAATTGTGGATATTCAACGGGTATAAATAAATTGTTGCATGATTTTGGTGAAGATTTATCTCTTCAAGATAAATATAAAGTTAGGGAAATTCAACAAAATGCAACAAAATTTGAAAAGAAAACACATTCTGGTCAGTCATCTATAGCGTTTCAGTTATTGGATATGGTTGCGATACCTAAAAAAATATTTTTCAAAGTGAATGAATTGACAACACCATATAAGAATGAGTTTTGTTCTAATTATCTTAAATTGAGAAAAATTGACATTACAAAATGGAAATATTTTGCATTTAATGAAAATACTAA
Organism: uncultured Clostridia bacterium; assembly: GCA_945937975.1. Classification (GTDB taxonomy): domain Bacteria; phylum Bacillota; class Clostridia; order Christensenellales; family UBA1242; genus UBA5893. The sequence goes on along the minus strand of CAMEUD010000020.1, from coordinate 4,022 downwards.
AGAATTGTTTATATTAAACATAAATTCACAAGATAGAATTATCGGATATCAAATTAGACAATTGAATGACAAAAGTCAAAAAGCCCGTTATTTAACATGTAGTTTATCTAAAATGTATAGAGATATTTTTGGAAAAGATATTAATGTAATTTTAAATAAATTATTAAAAAAAATTAAATATGGTGATAAATATCTAATTGAGGAAGATGGTATTGAAAATATTTCTGCAAATTTAGATAGATTATCTGGATTGTTTAATATAATGAATGTTGATGTTTCTAAAACACTAACTATAGTTGAAGGACCAATTGATTCATTGGCTATTGAAAATTGTATTGCACTTCAAGGTGCAACGAAAATGAATAATTATTTTGATAATGTCGCAAATGTCAGATATTTATTTGATAATGATAATGTCGGGAAAAAACACGCATTAAAGAAATTAAAGGAACATAAAAAAGTTTTTTTATGGGATATGTATCTGAAAGAACTTAATATAAAATGTAAAATTAAAGATGTTAATGATTTACAGAAATCAGATAATTATTCATTGGATTACTTTAATAAATGTTTTTCTGATAATGAATTGGATGTAATAATGATATAAAAAAAGGTGAGATTTAATCTCACCTTTTTGTTTTTATTCTAAACTGTCATCTACAAAGTCATCACTGTCAACTACAAATTTAATATATTTAATTTGATCACCGTTAATTCTCCATTTGAAATATTTCTTCATAAGTTCTTTAGCCTTTTTTAATATTTCATTTTTCCTTTTGGTTTCGTCTTCCTCTTCTTTGCAAATATCTGTATACTTATAAAGATCGTTTTCAAAATTATCAGTTGGCCATGCTGCATTTAACATTAAGACTGATTGCTGTTTGCTTGCCAACTGATTCTCTCCACCATTAGGTAAGATTTTATCAATCTGTTCAACGATATTATTTTGAACAATATCACTTTGATTTGCGAAGAAAGTACCCAACCAACAGAATATATTTGCCAATTCCTCATCAGGGATGTCATTTTGTTTAGAGTATTTCTTTTTCATTTGTTTCCAAAGATCGTCAATGATAACAAGATCGTTGCCGTTTACACTTTTTTTTGGGTATGTATGTATTGGATCCTCAAGAATTTCTTTAAGGTCAACATTACCTGTATGTCGATCAATCCAAGTGATAAATTCGTCAGTCATTTTTTTGCCCAATACACCTTCAACTTTGTCTTGAAGTACATTTAACGGTATGTCAAGAATACTATTAATATTATTTTGTAACTCATAATTACATATCTCAATCCACGCCCTTTCCCAAGTACGTGGTGTGATGGGTTTGAGTCTATCTTCACTATGTTCTTCATCTTTACCTCCAATACGGTGCCAGCGACTAAATTCATCAGCGTCTTTTGAATCTTCATCAAAAATAAAATCCAAGATGATTTCTTCCATACCTTTGCCTCTTATCCACTTTTTCCAAGATTCTGGGTCTGGGTCAAGGTGGCAAATTTGAGCCCAACGGTCCACTCCTGCGTCACCTAATCGACTCCAATTTTCCGTTGAAAATGTATCATCACAAGGTCTATTTGAACAAGCGATTATAACCCACTTTGGACCAAGATACCAATCACCAACATGTCCTTCAAGAAGGAAGTTCATCAATTCATTAAACACACCTTCTTGTGCACGAAGGAACTCATCAAAAAGAAGGATACCACCTGAACCAGTCATTTCATGGATTTCTTCAGTTGTTGTTTCACCTGTAAATTCATTTTTTGTAGTGATTTCTGTTTCCATAATACCACCATCTGCAATAAGTCTCAAAACCGCATTAAGGCTAGTATTATTTGTTCTACGATAACAAGGTAACCATGACTTTGGTGATTCGGGTGCAACTGTTTGTCCAGAGTTTTCAAGTTGGTTAGCAAGTTTTTCTTTTGCTGTATCATTTAATTTATTGACAAACGCGAATTGTGGGAAATCATCTTTGTGTTGATTTAAAATACCCATGAGATCCTTACTATGTGGAATATTAGGCATCAGTAAATCACCGGGATTGATGTTTGCACAGTTAATAGAAATCAATGCCATTCTTTCATACGCCTGTTTTCCCTTATTATAAGCTTGAATAATTTGTTTTGGAATTGTAGATTTACCGATACCTGGAGCACCGAATACTAACAAATTACCTGGATATTTTTCAACTTTGTCACCTTTACTTAATCTCTTATCAGATTGTTTGAATCTAATAAGTTCATTAATTTTTTCCTTAAATATATCTGGTGTTATTGTATGAAAATCACTTGTTCCAGTTGTTCTTTCACCATCATCGCTTTTGTTTGAGTAAAATACTCTTTCAAAAATTTTATCAGCCTCTTCATCTGTACAAGAGTAATGTTCTTTGATGATTTTAGGTATTCTTTTGAAGTTTTGATATTCAATGGTTTTTTCAAATTGTTTTTCTTTCATCCATTTCGCCCATTCTTTTCCAGATGGTCCATCTGTAGACTCTGTATCATCATCATCACCTACATAGATGGCGTAAGAACTACATCCCTTACCACCAGCAGCAACAACACTATCACTGATTTCTTTTGGTGCAAAAACTTGAACATTTTTGTTTCCCGCAAAATGATCAATTGTTGCTTGTAATGAAACTACTGGAAGTACATTTCCATTTGTGTCAAAAGATACAATAAAATTTTTTATTTTTTTCATACCAATTGAGAATACTTTCTTAATAGCATTAATACCCTTTCTAAAAGTATCTCTAATGAATCCTTCATCTAGTTGATTGAGGAATTCCTCTCTACTTAATAAGTTTTTCATTTTAAAATTATAAATTATTTTATATTATTTTTTAGCATTTCCGATTACTGTTGATGAAACAATAAATATTAATTTACCTAATTTTATTGATTTTTCCCATGATTTTCTATAATGATTATCAACATCATATATCATCCAGAAACAACGTTCGGCAATAGTTTTTCCATAATGGGAATTTTTTGTCTCCTGTAATGCCACTTGTTGAATAAGGTCTTCAACGGTTTCTTCATCACCATTTGTCTGGCCATCTGTAATGATTATGTGTATATCATCTTTTTCCTTTCTTTTTTTATCAGCAACAGATGCGACTATTGCAGGAACACATGCACTATTAAGAGATGTTCCACCACCACATTCACCAATACCTTCAGATATATAACCTAATATTTCTTCTGCAATTTTGTCAGGATTGGATTTGGATAAACTTTCAACTTTATGTGAACCCTTTGAATAACTTGCCCAAGGGATGATATTTATGCCTGAATATTTAAAGTTTTTTGCAAATATACACAAACTTTGTGCAATAATTTCAAGAAGATCCTTATTTACAGAACCAGATACATCAACATAAACATTTATATCTTGAGGTTCTTGTGCTTCCTTTAAGCGATTAACTGCGATTATACCAAGAGGTAGTTTTCGTTTATTTTTCCAATTATAGTTTTTTGATAAAACAGCATTACCCGCAGAACGAGATTTTTTAGATAAAAAATCTTTCATTATTTTTTTCCAAATATTTTTATATTTGGATTCTTCTACCATTATTTTATCCAAATATTTTTTTACTGGATCGTTACGATCTAATTGATTATATAATTCTTTTTTCTTTGATTCAACACCTTCTTTTGAATTAAGGATTTTATTCTTTTCAATAATCTCCTTAATTGCGTTTATGGCGTCTGTTGAGTATCCTGATTCCTTTAACGCTTTTTGAATTTTAGATGTTTGTTTGTCATTCAAAACTGTTCCTGTATTACCAATTTCTGAATTAGAAGAATCGTTACCATGAGGTTTGTCTGCATAACCAACATTCCCTTGTGCGTTTTTTGATTTGTTTTTTAAATCATCTAACAATGTATTTGCGTCTCCGTCTAAATTATCATTTCCACCATTTGAGTTACCACTCTGTTGTTGAGATTGACCACCACTGGTTTGTGATTCTCCGTTATTAGAATTACCACTCTGTTGTTGAGATTGA